>JAFPGA010000103.1 GCA_017423085.1 Paludibacteraceae bacterium
ATCAGCGCCAACGGCCGGATAATCTGCAGCGGCATTTTCTCCATCTGCAAGATCGGCGGCATCGTGGCGTAGGCGCCCTGAAAAATCTGATTCATCAGTAGGGTCTCGATGATATCATCCTTATGATGCCCGAACGCAATCTTGTTGCACCCTATTTCCTGCGCCACATTGAACAAGGCTTTGCGCCGATACCACGAGCAGAGAAAACACGGGTTGACGCTTCGCGTATTGGAGATTGGAGATTGGAGATTGGAGATTTCCGGTTTCTCTCCTATCTCCACGTCACGAACCAACAGCGGCACTTTCGCTTCAGCGCAGAAGGACTCCAGATAACTCATATCGGACTGATAAGCACGCTCCTTGACACGCACATGGAGGGCTGTGACCGTAAAACGGGGTTTGTATATCTGCGCTCTGCGGCCTAACAGTTCCACCAACGCCAGACTGTCCTTGCCGCCGCTCAGACCAATCAGTATATGGTCCCCGTCGGCTATCAGCCCGTAGTCGGCGCACGCTTTGTGAAACTTCTTCGTCAATCGCGCCCGCACCCGTTCCGTCTCTATTTGCTCCGGAGTCTTATTCATGCTGACTGGACAGTAACACGTTCAATGCCGGTGAAGGGCTTCCGTCGGGCGTGAATGAACCCATGTCGTAACCACCCCAGCCCAAGGGGATGTACTCTTGCGGACGCCAACCGCCGTACACTTCCGGCTCCCAATAGAAGATACCGGCACAGGAGTCAATGCGCTCCATTCGGTGCACAAAATCCGCCATCACCTGTTCGGACACCGCTGCCACGGAGTCATACACCGCTCCTTCTCCGTAGTTCATCATACCCACTTCGCATATCATCACCGGCGAATGGAACTCGCGAATCAACTGCTGCACATTGTGCTCCGCCAGATCGTTCATCTCCTGCCATGTCTTACCGCTCCAGGCTGCCATCATCGGGTAATGGGACAGACCGATCATATCCCATTTGCCGCCATGTGCTTTCATTGCTTGCCAGAACCAATCGCGGTACTCGTAGGCGTTGTCTACATGCACGATGACTGTGATGTCCGGGAATGCCTCTTTGGCAGCTTCGTAACCGATGCGCGTGAAGCCCGCGTAGCGATCCCATGCCTGTTGGTTGTCCGCATCATCCATCTGATCGCTCACTTTGCCTACCGGCCACAGCATGCCATTCGGGGTCTCGTTACCAATCTGCACCCATTCGGGTTTGATGCCTTTCTCTTTGAGCGCGTAGAGCACGTCGAACGTGTATTCGCGTACCGCTTCGCACAGATGGTCGTAGTCGTACGCCCGCCAGCCGGCAGGTATATCTTGACGATGCGGGTCAGCAAAGAAATCCGAATAGTGGATATCGAGTAGGATTCGTTGTCCCTTTTTCGCGGCACGTTCTGCCAGATAGAGCATGTCCTCTTTGTTGCTCCAGCCGGTAGAATGGTTCACCCACACGCGCAGACGCACAGCGTTCATACCGTTTGCGCGCAACAGGTCAATACAATCGGACGGATGAAGGCTATCGGCAGACTGCTCATAGAACAGCACTCCGTCATGCTCCATTTCGCTGAGCCAACTCAGATCACACCCTTTCGCCCAAGACCCGCGCGGACTATCCGTACGGTGGTAACATGCCGTGAGCAGCATGCACAACAGGGTAATTAGCAGAATCTGTTTTTTCATAAACTTGGCAGGTTAATAACTGGCACCTGTGTTCGCATCCGTAGCCGGTTGGTCAACCGGTTTCTGCTCTGCAGAAGGTTCTACCTTCACCGTAGCCGGCTTGCCTATCTTGGCGAAGGCTTTGAGCAGCGTCTCTACATCCGTTTTCTGCGCATCGAAAGTCACTGTAACCGTCTTGGTCTTCAGGTCGCACACGATATCCTTCACGCCTTTCTCATAGGCGATGTTCTTCATGATCTTATCGCAGCAGCCCTGACAATGCAGGTCGCACGAAAGAACCACCACTTGTTTGTCGGTCTTTGCCATGATGGACAAAGGACAAAGGACAAAGGACAAAAGACAAAAAATGAATAAATACTTTTTCATATGAATAAACTTCCAATTTGATATACTGCAAACGAGATGAACCATGCCAGGAACAGGCTGTGGAAGACGGTGAACCAAGCCCAGCCTCGTCCGGCTTCGCGGCGCAGCGTTGCCACCGTTGCCACACAGGGGAAATACAGCAGCACGAAGAGCATGAAACTGAACGCGGTCAGCGGTGTGAATCCTGCCGTCGCGATATCGCCGCCGTAGAGGATAGCCAGAGTGGAGACGATGGCTTCTTTGGCGGGCAGACCGGTAATCAGGCACACGGACATCTTCCAGTCAAAGCCCAGCGGCTCCAGTACCGGCGAAACGAATTGACCGATAGCTGCCAGCCAGGAGTGCTCCAGGTCGTTGAGGTCCTGCGTCGGGAAATACTCCAGTGCCCAGATGATGATGGATGCCCAGAGGATGACCGTACAGATCTTCTGCAGATAGTCCGCCACGCGCTCCCATATATGCGCTGCCGTGTTACGCGCCTTGGGCAGACGGAACTCCGGCAACTCGTTGACCGTATCCTCCGCTTCCTGGCGGAACCACCGCGTGCGCTTCATGATGATGGCGAACAGCACGGACAGACAAATACCGATGGCGTACAGCGAGATCATCACCAGCGCCTTGTGATGCTCGAAGAACGTATCGACGAACAGCATATAGACCGGCAGTCGTGCCGAACAGGACATGAACGGCACCATCAGCATCGTCAGCACGCGGTCCTTGGGGTTCTGTATATCGCGCGCAGCCATGATAGCGGGCACGTTGCAACCGAACCCCATCAGCATCGGAATGAAACTACGTCCGTGCAAGCCGACACGGTGCATGATGGTATCCATGATATACGCCTCACGCGCCATGTAACCCGAGTCCTCCATGAGGGAGATGAAAAAGAACAGGATAATGATATTCGGCAGGAACGCCAACACCGCCCCCACACCGGCTAACACACCGTCAATGAGCAACGACGACCACCAACCGGGATCCAGCAGTCCCCGTAACCACTCACCCGTAATCGCTACCCCCTGTTCTATCCACTCCTGCGGATAAGCGCCCAGCGTGAACGTACACCAGAACACAAAATACAGGATCGCCATCATGATGGGGAAACCGAGCCACGGATTGGTCAGCACTTTATCTATCTTCTCCAGGCGCGTCTGGTGTTGGTCATCCTTGGCGTGCTTCAACGTCTCGGTCAAGACACCGTGTACATACGCACGATAGGTATCCTCATCGCCCTCTTGATCACGGAGGTGATAAATCGGGTGCGCCTTGGACGCAGGACGTGATGCCACTTCGCGCAGCACGGACAGACAGTTCGGCAGACCGTAGTTCTTACGCACCGACACCCGGCAGGTGGGCACACCGATCAACTGCTCCAACTTAGGGATATTGAGCGAGTGATCCGTCTCTAACAGCAGGTCATACCGACCGATGGCAAGCACGATCTTCTCTTCCTCGTCGATGATATGCGGTGTGAGCATCAGCGACTCTTCCAGACGGGTCGAATCGACCACCTGCAGCACCACGTCGTATATATGTCCGTGCAAATCGTCGGGGTGATGCACCTCCACGAACTGCATGCCGTACTTACCTGCATCCGCCAAACCCTGCAGGGCATGACTGAGCGAACTCTTGCCGCTCTGAGGTAATCCTATAACCGCTATTTTAATCACTTCTTGTTGCGCGTTTTGATTTTGCACCGCAAAATTACTGCTTTTTTTTGACATATGCAAGAAATTTGACATTAATCGTTCCTACGGATATGAAAAAAGCGTCCTTGAGGCCGCTTTTCTCGAAATCCAATAGAGGTAAGTAAGTAGTCAGATTCCATTTCGGCGGCAAAGGTACGATATTTTTCTGATTCAGTCGTTAACCGTGCCGGAATTTTTATTAACTAAAAGTCGCTTTTAATCATTTTCCTCTCGTTTTCATACATTTTACCCCCAATACCGCTAATTGGCGTAGGAATGAAGGCCACCGAGGAGATAAGAGACTCCGAAATAGGTGAACAGGACAAAAAGGAAAGCTATTATGCTGAAAGCATGGTAGATAATTCCTGATTTTTCATTATTCATTTTAAATTTCCTCATCAGCCAGGGCCAGTGGAGCAAAAGGGCATAGA
>JAFPGA010000104.1 GCA_017423085.1 Paludibacteraceae bacterium
GCCGGTCTGCGCGTAGCTATCTGCGACCAGTTGGAGGACCCCAAACTGACAAAGAAACTGGTCAAACGCGGCGTGACCGAACTCGTCACCCCGGGTGTCAGCTACTCCGACACAACCCTCACCCAGAAAGAGAACAACTGGGTAGCGTGTCTGCATTTTGACAAACATGTCATTGGTGTTGCTTTCCTCGATATCTCGACCGGTGAGTTCCTTGCCGGACAGGGCAACAGCGATTATATCGACAAGCTGCTGACCAACTTCGCGCCCAAAGAGGTGCTGCATCTCCGCGGACGCAAAGCGGATTTGGAAAACCTGTTCGGCTCCAAGTTCTTTACCTTCGAACTCGAAGACTGGATGCTTGTCGAATCAACTGCCCGTGAGCGATTGCAGAAACTATGGGGCGTATCGTCGTTAAAGGGCTTCGGTCTGGAGAAGATGCCGGCAGGCGTGACGGCAGCAGGCGGTATTCTGATGTACCTGGACATGACGCAGCACCTGCAGACAGGACATATACAGCACTTGAGCCGCATCGAGGAAGACCAATACGTCTGGCTCGACCGCTTCACGATTCGCAACCTGGAGTTGGTTGGCGGACAGACGGAAGAGAGCCGCACGCTGTTTGATATCATCGACCGCACAATCACCCCGATGGGCGGACGTATGTTACACCGCTGGATCGCTTTCCCGCTCAAGGACGTACGTCGTATCCGCAACCGCCAGACGGTCGTGGAGTACCTGTTCAAGAACCCCGAAGCGCGGGAGACCATTCGCGAAGCGCTGCAACAGGTCGGTGACCTCGAGCGTATCGTGAGCAAGATCTCGACCGGTCGTATCGGTCCGCGAGAGATGGTACAACTCGGACGCGCGCTACGTGCTGTCAAGCCCATCAAAGAC
This sequence comes from Paludibacteraceae bacterium, assembly GCA_017423085.1. Lineage (GTDB taxonomy): Bacteria > Bacteroidota > Bacteroidia > Bacteroidales > Paludibacteraceae > Colicola. The sequence continues at coordinate 895 of JAFPGA010000104.1, forward strand.
ATCTGCGTTGCTGCGCGCGACAACGATTACCTCGCGCTGATGGGCGAAGAGTTAGACCCGTGTTCGGAGATGCGTACGCGTATCGAGCGCGAGATAGTGCCCGACCCGCCTTTGGCACAGGGACGACCCAACATCATCGCACGGGGCGTGGACACCGAACTGGACGAGCTGCGCGCGATCCAATCGGACGGCAAGGATTACCTGCTGCAGATCCAGCAACGCGAGATAGAGCGCACCGGTATCACGAGCCTCAAGATAGGATACAACAACGTGTTCGGCTATTACCTCGAGGTGCGCAACACCTACAAAGAACAAGTGCCGCCGGAGTGGATCCGCAAGCAGACACTGGTCAATGCCGAGCGCTACATCACCGACGAACTAAAACAGTACGAGGAGAAGATAACGACCGCCGAAGAGCGCATCCAGATCATCGAGAACCGGCTCTATCAGGAACTGATGCTGGCGCTCAGCGAATGGGTGCCTCAGATGCAACTGGACGCCAACGTGCTCGCACAACTCGACTGTCTGCTCTCGTTCGCGACCGTCGCTGCCGAGCACCGCTACGTCTGTCCGGACATCAACGACAGTCTCGTCATCGACATCCGTCAGGGACGTCACCCCGTCATCGAACAACAGCTGCCGCCCGGTGAACAGTACATCGCCAATGACGTGCTGCTGGACAACAACGGACAACAGATCATCATCATCACGGGTCCGAACATGGCCGGTAAATCCGCCCTACTCCGCCAGACGGCGCTCATCGTGCTGCTGGCACAGATGGGTTCGTTCGTACCCGCCGAGAGCGCGTCTATCGGTATCGTGGATAAGATCTTCACGCGTGTCGGCGCGTCGGATAACATCTCGCTCGGCGAATCGACGTTCATGGTCGAGATGAACGAAGCGGCGTCGATCCTCAACAACCTCTCCGAACGCAGTCTGGTGCTGTTTGACGAACTCGGACGCGGCACCAGCACCTACGACGGTATCTCTATTGCCTGGGCGATTGTGGAGTACATCCACGAGAACAGAGGACACGCCAAGACACTCTTTGCGACCCATTACCACGAACTCAACGAGATGGAGAAGACCTTCGACCGCATTCGTAACTACAACGTCTCGGTGCGTGAGGTGAACGGCAAGATCATCTTCCTGCGCAAACTGGTTCGCGGCGGTTCGGAGCACAGCTTCGGTATCCACGTAGCCAAGTTAGCCGGCATGCCCGCCTCTATCGTCGAGCGCGCCAACCAGATCCTCGCAGACCTGGAGCGTGCCGCTAAAGATGGCTCGATCGCCAAACCGACCGAGCATATAGGCGAGAGCCGCGAAGGAATGCAACTCAGTTTCTTCCAACTCGACGACCCGGTGCTGGAGCAGATCCGCGATGAGGTCACGGCACTCGATATCAATAACTTAACGCCTCTTGAGGCACTCAATAAACTGTCAGAAATAAAACGCCTCGTAGGCGGCAAATAATATGAAAAAGAAAGTAAAGAAACGGTATTTCCTGCGGCTGTTCTTAGCCATCTTCTGCATTCTGCTTATCGGCGCAGCGGGTATCGCAATGAAACATTACTACCGTCTGGAGATCAGCAACTTCGAGTCCAGAGACGGTGAGTCACACGGTTATAACATCTATCCGGGCACCTCCATCGAAGACGTGCTCACGATGATGGAAGAGGACTACGACATCGGTAGCCGTCAAGACGTGATGCTCCACGCGCGACTGATGCACTTCCATTATCCCGAACCTGGACACTATGAGTTCGAGCCACAGTTGGGTAACCGCGAACTGATAGAGCGACTCAAGATAGGTGCCCAGACACCGGTCGAGATCACATGGAACAATGTCATCCGTACCCGCGAGCAACTGGCCGGTCAGATCACATCCTATCTGATGATGGACAGCGTCACGCTGCTGCAGTACTTGGAGGATGAGCAGTTCCTTGCTCCCTACGGGCTGAACAAAGAGACCAGCCGCTGTCTTTTTATTCCGAACACTTACGAAGTGTATTGGACTATCACGCCGGAACAGCTCTTCGCGCGTATGCAACGCGAATTTGATGCTTTCTGGACCGAAGCGCGACGCGCGAAAGCGGAACAGATAGGACTCTCACCGATCGAGGTAGCCATCGTCGCTTCTATCATCGAGAGCGAGAGCCGCAACAAGGACGAGCTGCCCATCATCGCCAGCCTCTACCTCAACCGCATCAAGAAAGGCATGCTCCTTCAGGCAGACCCGACGGTCGTGTATGCCGTAGGTGATTTCAAACTGCGCCGTGTGCTCTATTCGCACCTCAAGCTGGACTCGCCGTACAACACCTATATCTACCGCGGACTCCCGCCGGGACCAATCCGTTGTCCGTCGCCCCGCTCGATTGACTACGTGCTCAATGCGCCCAAGACCGATTACCTGTTCATGTGCGCACACCCGGAACTGAACGGCACACATATCTTCTCATCCTCTTTCGCCCAACACGCAGCGGCAGCGGCACAGTACCGCTACACCATGGATACCCTCAAAGCACAATGATTTGGGATAACAACGACGATATACGCCTCATTGAGTGCGCCAATGACAAACGCACGATCCAGCGACATCTCAACGATTGCCGCGAGGAACGGCGACCGTACGTGTTCATCACCAATACGATGAACATCAAACCGCTGCATCGGCTGCTGGTGCCGGTATCTATGTTGGAAGAAGAGACCTACAAAGCGGAGATCTGTACCTATATCGCCCGCAAAACCGGTGCGCATATCATTCTGCTGCAAGCCAACGACTACGGTTCGCACGCCAAACAGAACGTCAACCGCATCGTCACGCACATCAACAAGATCAACGAACGCTTGGCAGCAGAACAGGCTGACAAAGAAAACGCCCCTTCTTCCGACAGTAACAACGGTCCCATCACCTATGAGATTGTGCTTGCCCGCAAGGACAGTTTCAAACTGGTGCAGGAAGCGGCAGAGCGCCAACGGGATTTCCGCCATGACTTACTTATCCTCACCGCCAGCCGCGACTACGGGCTGGATGATATCCTTTTCGGACCGCCTGAACGCAAAGCGATCCAGCATGCACTCGTTCCGGTCATGTTAGTCAACCCGCGTGAAGATTTGTTCTCTTTATGCGACTAAATCTGTCATTTTGCAAACTAAAATTTGCATTTTTTAGAAATTTCACACTTTTTTAGCAAAATATTTGGTCATATAGCCAAAAAGCAGTACCTTTGCACCGTGTTTTTCATGGTATTAGATTTAAGGTTAAATGAAAAGATTGGGTTGTCGTGAGACAACCTGCTTTTTTTTAGTACATTTTGGGGTGCCAAATTCAAAAAAATAAGGCTTAAC
>JAFPGA010000105.1 GCA_017423085.1 Paludibacteraceae bacterium
AGCACGACGTACTTTACCGTACTTGTTCACTGTGATGCTCTCGATGAAGGGGCTGTCCATCGGGAAGATACGCTCTACACCAACGTTGCCGCTCATCTTACGAACTGTGAAGCGCTTCTTGTCGCCGCTACCGTGGATGCAGATTACATCACCGCGGAACTCCTGAACACGCTCTTTGTTACCCTCTTTGATACGGTATCCTACCGTAATTTGGTCACCTGCCTTGAATGCAGGGAACTCTTTCTTCTCGCCGGCAAATGCTTGCTCAGCTACTTTAATCAAATCCATTTTTCTTTTTTTTATTCTGGATTAGTATATTACACATCGAGCATTTACTACTATTCGAGTGGGTCCCGTAACCGGTAACCGGTAACCCGTAACCCATCTAATGCAATCGCCAGAGGCTCAATATGTCTGCTCTTTTGCGCATGTGGCGCGAAAAAAGCGTGCAAAATTACTGCTTTTTTTTGATATGTGCAAATATTTTGCGAAAAAAGTGCAAAAAAAATACAGCCTGCATTGCTGCAGGCCGTATTGATTAGATCCAGCGAACGTAGCAGAAGTCCATGCGGTGAGGCAGGAGTTCGTTTTGCGGATACATACGCAAACCGAATTTCATACCGCCGGCATAGTCCACTTGATAGATGTTCTCGAAGAACAAATGGCTGCCTTCGGATTTCACCATCTTGAGCGGTTCTACTTCGTACAGTTTGTCGTTGTTGTGTGTCGAGGTACGGATAGCTACCAACTCAACACCGAGACCCTTGTCGTTCAGACCGTGGGTGTCCAACTCAACGGCAATCTTCACTTTGTCACCTACGGTGAGGTTACTCAGATCCGGACTCTGCTTGTTCACTACCTCGATCTCATCCCAGTGAGCGACCATGTTCTCTTTCCATGCTGCAATCTCTTTGGCAACTTTGTAGTTGTCTGCCAGTAGCAGGTTGTGACGCTTTGCCAGTTTGTAATAGAACTTATCGAAATAGTCGTCCATCATACGCTTCATAGTGAAGCGCGGAGTGATCTTCGTTACTGAGTTCTTGATGTATTGAATCCACTCAGGGCTGTAACCCTTGCTATTCTTAGCATAGTAGAGCGGAATAATCTCGTTCTCAAGCATCTGATAGATGGTAGCAGCGTCCAACTGATCCTGGTGTGCCTGGTTCTCGTAGGTGCGGTGCTCGGTCAGTGCCCAGCCTGCGCCCTCTACGTAACCCTCGTACCACCAACCGTCTTTGACGGAGAAGTTGAGCACACCGTTCATCTGTGCTTTTTCACCGGATGTACCGGAAGCCTCTAACGGACGAGTCGGGGTGTTCAACCAGATATCCACACCGGAGATGAGGCGCTTAGCCAGACGCATGTCATAGTTCTCAAGGAAGATGATCTTACCCAGGAACTGCGGCATACGGCTGATCTCAATGATGCGCTTGATCAGACCTTGACCACCGCCATCTGCCGGGTGAGCCTTACCGGTGAACAGGAACTGAACAGGGTAGTTCGGGTTGTTTACTAGTTTGTCGAGGCGCTCGAGGTCCGTGAACAGCAGGTGTGCACGTTTGTACGTAGCGAAACGACGGCCGAAACCGATGATGAGGTTGTTCGGGTTCATCTCGTTGAGCGCGCGAACGATACGAGCAGGGTCACCCTGGCTCTTCATCCAGTCCTCACGGAATTTCTCCTTGATGTAATCCACCATCTTACGCTTCAAACCGAGACGGGTAGCCCAAATCTCTGCATCGGGGATATCGTTGTAAGCCTTCCACATGTCGAGGTTGGACTGATCGTTCATCCACTCTTTCGGCAGGTATTTGAGATATACTTTCTTCCAGTCCGAAGCTGCCCAAGTCGGCATGTGTACACCGTTGGTAACGTAGTCAACGTGCAACTCCTCAGGGAAGTAACCCGGCCAAACCGGCGAGAACATCTTCTTCGAAACCTCACCGTGCAGCCACGAAACACCATTTGCCTCCTGGCAGGTATTCAGCGCGAAGACGGACATGGAGAATTTCTCGTTGTTGTCATCCGGGTTGGTACGACCCATACCGATCAGGTCATGCCACTCGATACCCAACTTCGGAGCGTACTCGCTCATATACTTGTAGAACAAACCCTCTTCGAAATAGTCGTGTCCTGCAGGCACCGGAGTGTGGCAGGTGTACAAACCGCTTGCGCGAACCACCTCCTTTGCCTGGTTGAAGGTCAGGCCCTCTTCTACCAGATCCACAAGGCGTTGCAAGCCCATCAGCGCTGCGTGACCCTCGTTGCAGTGGTAAACATCTTTCTTGATTCCCAGTTTCTTGAGTGCCAGCATACCACCGATACCGAGCATGATCTCCTGTTTGATACGGTTCTCCCAGTCGCCACCGTAGAGTTGGTGGGTGATCTGACGATCCCACTCGCTATTAAGCTCATTATCAGTATCCATCAGGTACAGATCCATACGACCAACTGCTACTTTCCACAGATATGCTTTTACGGTGCGACCCGGATACGGTACTTCAACCACCAGGTTGCTACCGTCCTTCTCTTTCACCTGCGTAATAGGCAGGTTGCTGAAGTTCTGTGCCTCGTAGTTAGCGATCTGCTGTCCTTCCGGACTCAGAGTCTGTGTGAAATAGCCGTAACGATAGAGGAAACCGATAGCGGTCATGTCGATGTTGCAATCCGAAGCCTCTTTGATATAGTCACCGGCAAGAATACCCAGACCACCCGAGTAAATCTTCAGCACGTGCGTCAGACCGTACTCCATTGAGAAATAGGCAATTGTCGGTTTTTTCTTGTCTTTGGGAGTGTCCATGTATTTGCGGAACTCAGCATACACCTCGTTCAACTTCTTCATGAACTTTGCATCCTTGGTCAACTCTACCATGCGGTCGTAGCTGATGATGTTCAGCAGTACAATCGGGTTCGAGTTGGCGCGGTGCCATGCCTCGTTGTCGATGTAGCGGAACAAATCCTTGGCATCGCCATACCAGCTCCACCATACATTGTATGCAATCTCTTGCAGTTTGCTCAGCTCTGCCGGAAGAGTAGCGTGTACGTTGCACTCTTTCCAATTCGGCTGATTGACATTACTTACTTTAACTTTCATAAGGTAAATATATTTTAGTATTTTGTTTCTCTTTTTTGTACCATTCTCGCATGCCGATAAAACGGGAGTCAGCCCATTAAACGAGAAAAAGCGTGCAAAATTACAATATTTTTTTTAAATATGCAAGAATTTTCGTAAAAATTACCTCTGATTATTGAAATTGTATATTTTATTTGTCAGTTTAGAATATTTGATGGAACATAATTTTGTATATATGCGATTTTTGTTGTATCTTTGTACCCGAAAACGAAGAATGTATCTATGTCTATTATAGAACAATGTGAAATACTGCGTAGACGCGATATGCGCGACGTGTTCACGTTCACCATCGATCCGGCGGACGCGAAAGACTTCGACGATGCCCTGTCGTTCGCACTCAATGGAGACGGCACCTACCAAATAGGAGTCCACATTGCCGATGTCTCTTTCTACGTCCGTCCGAATACGAAAATCGATGACGATGCGTACAAACGCGGTACTTCTGTTTATCTGGTGGACCGCGTATTGCCGATGTTGCCCGAAGAATTGTGTAACGACAAGTGCTCGCTGCGCCCCAACGAGGACAAACTGTGCATGTCTGTCATCTTTACAATGGACGCGGACGCGCGCGTGCTTAAATATAAAATATGTCGCACAGTCATCTGTTCCAATGCCCGTCTCAACTACGACGAGGCGCAAGCCATTATTGAGGCAAATCAGACTAACGACACAGAATCGAGTGAGAATCGGATCGGGGGTAAGTCGGAGTCTGAACCGACGCTGAACGAGATCATTCCGACTCTCAATGCCCTGGCTGCCAAACTGCGCACAGAACGCATTGCAAACGGTGCACTCACCATCGAGCAGGATGAGATGCGCTTTCGTCTAGACGAGCACGGACACCCGACGGAGATATACTTCGAGCAGTCCAACGAAGCGCATCATCTCATCGAGGAGTTTATGCTCCTTGCGAACCGTACGGTTGCTAAAGCCGTCGGTTCGGGGCGACCGTTCGTCTATCGCGTACACGACCTGCCGAATGCAGACAAGTTGGATGATCTGCAGGCGTTTAAGCGCAAGATGGGCAAACGCGTCTCGCAGCAGGCACTCGATATGCTGACGATTCGCGCGCAAGCCAAAGCCGTTTATTCGACTTATAACATCGGACACTACGGTCTGGCGTTCTCGCACTACACCCATTTCACGTCACCCATCCGCCGTTACCCGGATCTGATGGTTCACCGCCTCGTGGAGAAATACATCCTCACCGGCAAGAAAGAAACGCTCACCCGTGAGGAACTGGAAGAGAAATGCGAACATTGTTCCGCGTGCGAGCAGGAAGCGGCACAAGCGGAGCGTGATTCAATCAAACTCTTCCAAGCCATGTGGATAAACGACCACATCGGCGAGGTTCTGCCCGGACATATCTCCGGCGTGACGGATTTCGGATTATTTGTTCAACTCGACGAATCGCGCTGCGAAGGCTTGATCCATATCTCCAAAATCGGCGAAGAAGGGGAGTACTGGCAGTACGACGAGAAAAATTATCGTCTCGTCTGTGAGAACAAGAAAAGTTACACGCTGGGTGACCCGGTGATGGTAAAAGTGGTTCGCGCGGACATCAACCGCGCACAAATAGATTTTGAATTTGCGTAGAAAAGTCATGCAAAATTTGCATATTTGCAAAATTTGTTGTACCTTTGCACCCGATATGAAAAAGTTAGCCCTCATCATAGTACTTAGTCTCCTCTCGCTCACGTACGCGCACGCGGAAACAATATTATTGCACACAGGTGCGCGCGTGAAAGGAACCATCCTCTTCCAAAACGAGGAAGTAGTCATCGTGCGCGATGAGGCTGGGCAGCGTTTTCAATACCTGCGTACCGACGTTGCAGAGATACTATCCGACGATGCTGAAGAAGCCGAGCCGGTTGACATAGAGGCGGAGCCGGAGATAACGACATCCAAGAAAGCGTCTATCTTGCTTGAAGTAGCGGGCGGCGCGGCTGTTAATCCAAACGAAGCGGCGGGCGGCGCAGCGAGCGTGGACTTATTGGTCGGTTCGCACCACATTGGCGACCGTCATCTGTTCATCGGCGGCGGCTTGGGCTATCACGGATTGTTCATCGGTGCTGAGAAATATAATTTCTTGCCTTTCCAAGTAGCACTGCGCATGCCGTTCGTTGAGCAGAAACATGCGCCCGTCTTCGGAGCTGCGCTCGGTTACGGAGTCGCATTGAGCAAGGAGTATCAAGGCGGTATATATGCCGGCCTTGATCTGGGATACCGCTGCCAACTGAACGAGAAAACGGCGGTTGCAGTACTGGCATACACCCAGTTCCAGCAAGCCAAAGTGCAGACCGTCACTACTATTGAAGGTATCAACTATACCAATTTGACAGGTCGCAATCTGGTGGCTGCAGGTGTCAAATTAGCATTGTATTTCTAATCCTGACGGAACGATTATTTCTAATGAAAAAACAGCCGCGCGAATATAGGATCTCCATCTTACTCAACGAGAGTGAATTGCGGGCGTTGGATCGTTTCTGTGACAAGTACGATGTCGCGAACCGCAGCCGACTGATTCGGGAGACGCTCATGCGCGCTATCCTCAAGCAGTTGGATAACGACCAACCGACATTATTTGATTAAATGGTAAATAAAAAAAACCTCCCGATGGAGGTTTTTTCATTACCCTCAGTAAGTCTGCAGAATATGACTGCGTTGACCGGAGTTGAGCTTCTTGATTGCTTTTTCTTTGATTTGACGCACACGTTCGCGGGTGAGGTGCAGCTCGTCGCCTATCTCCTCCAGCGTCTTTTCCGGTGTGCCGATACCGAAGAACTTACGCAAGATGTCCGCTTCACGCGGGGTGAGCGTAGCTAATGCGCGGCTGATCTCGGTTGAGAGCGACTCATTGATAAGGCCACGGTCCGCATTCGGCGAATCCTCGTTGACCATCACGTCGATAAGACTATTGTCCTCTCCTTCCACAAACGGCGCATCGACACTCACGTGACGACC
>JAFPGA010000106.1 GCA_017423085.1 Paludibacteraceae bacterium
AGCTGCATATCGACTTGCAGAAACCACTCTTTGGCTTCTTTCAGTTGCCCGGCTGCATACATACCGGCAATGATCGAACCCATTGAGCAACCGGCTATGCTTGTTATTGTATAGCCGTGTTCCTCCAACGCCTCGATTGCACCGATATGTGCTAATCCTCTTGCGCCGCCCGAACCCAATACCAATGCTACGTTCTTACCCATTTTACCTTACACTTTACACCTTACACAATCTTAGCCGGCTGCAGTTTCTCGCGTATCTTGATATAAATGATATTCTCTTTCTTGGCAAACTCGGTCTTCACGTAACCCATACCGATGCCCACTTTGGTGTTAGGCAGCATGATGCCGGACGTCACATTACCGATCACATTGCCCTCTGCGTCGCATATCTCATATCCGTTACGCGGAATCGCGCGCTCCAGACACTCGAAATGCACCAGTTTGCGCTTCACGCCCTCTGCTTTCTGCTGCTTCAGATAATCGCGGTCAATGAAGTCCTTGGCATCCAGTTTGGTGATCCATCCCAAGCCTGCCTCTAAGGGCGAAGTGGTATCGTCTATATCATGCCCGTACAGGCAGTACCATTTCTCCAGACGCAGACTGTCACGGGCACCCAAACCAATCGGTGCGAGCCCGAACGGCTTGCCTACTTCGAACAGTGCATCCCATATCTGCTTGCCTTTGTCAGCTGGGAAATAGAGTTCGAATCCACCTGCTCCGGTGTAGCCGGTGTTGCTGAGAATAACACCAGAAACACCCGCAAAACTCCATTCGCGGAATGCATAGTAGTCAATTGACTTCAAATCGGCATCCGTCAGCAGTTGCAGTAATTCGGTTGCTTTCGGACCTTGCACGGCTAACTGACCGTATCGCTCACTCGCGTTTTCGAGCTTCAAATCTTCATTCTTAAATTTTAAATCTAAAATATGGTTCACCCACGCCCAGTCTTTGTCAATATTGCCGGCATTGACCACCATCAGGTACTTGGTCGTCGAGTACTTGTAGATAATCAGGTCATCGACGATACCGCCTTTGCCGTTCGGCATGCAGGTGTACTGCGCCTTGCCGGCGGGAATGACAGACAGGTCGTTGGTGGTAATGTACTGCAGAAAATCCAGCGCTTTCTCGCCTTTCACCCAGAACTCGCCCATATGGCTCACGTCGAATACACCCACACCTTCACGCACAATCATGTGTTCCTGGTTGATGCCGGTGGGGTATTGGATCGGCATATTGAATCCTGCAAACTCAGCCATCTTTGCGCCTAACGCAATATGGATGTCAGTAAACGGAGTTGTTTTTAACATAAAGATATTTACGATTTAATCATTTACAATTTACGATTTATTTACGATTTAGTCATTTAGCCATTTGGATAATTTGCAAAATGACTTCCTCTGCTTTCTCGAGACTCGGGATGGGCAGATACTCATACCGGCTGTGGAAGTTCTCGCCACCGGCAAAGATGTTCGGACATGGCAGTCCTTCAAAACTCAGCCGTGCGCCGTCTGTGCCGCCGCGAATCGGTTTCACCACCGGTGTCACCCCGACTGCTGTCATCGCCTCTTTCGCCAAGTCGATGATGTGCATGACGGGCTCAATCTGTTCGCGCATGTTGTAGTATTGGTCGCGTATCTCGATCTCTGCCGTACCTTCACCGAACTCGGTATTGATCTTACGCACCAGATGCTCCAGTTCGCGTTTGCGGTACTCAAATTGCGTGCGGTCGTGGTCACGGATGATGTAACTGAGCGTCGTCTCTTCCACCGTGCCGTTCATGCCAATCAGGTGGTAGAATCCTTCATAACCCTGCGTATGTTCCGGTGTCTGGAAGCGCGGCAGCATGACAGCCAACTGGTACGCGATGCGCATCGAGTTACGCATTTTGTGATATGCCGAACCCGGATGCACGTTCAGACCGTGTACTTTGATTTTGCAAGCAGCGGCGTTGAAGTTCTCGTACTCCAACTCGCCGATAGCACCGCCATCCATCGTATAAGCGAAGTCGGCACCGAACGCTTTTACATCAAAATGGTCGGCACCTTGACCTATCTCTTCATCCGGCGTAAAACCGATACGCACTTTGCCATGCTTGATCTCAGGATGAGCAATCAGGTATTCCATTGCCGTTACAATCTCTGCAATGCCGGCTTTGTCGTCCGCACCCAGCAGGGTAGTGGTGTCGGTCACAATCACATCCTGACCGGCATAACGCGCATCGATATAATCGCGCTCTTCTGCCTTTACAATGCTGGGTTTGATGTGTCTCCCGCTTGCGTCAGGACTGGTGTCCATATGCGCAATGAATCCGATCACAGGATGGCCTTCCGCCGTAGCCGGAAGGGTAGCCATCACATATCCGTTCTCGTCCAGCGTCACTTCCGCAAGCCCAATTGACTTAAGTTCGTCTGCCAGATATCGGGCAAACTCCATCTGTCCGGGTGTGGACGGTGTCATGCCGGTGTTCTCATCGCTTGTCGTGCAAAATGACACGTATTTCAAGAATCGTTCTACGATGTCCATCTTTCATCTATTATTTTCCGAACAAGCTCAACAGATTGCTGATTGAACCTGCATATTGCGAAGCGGTGCTCAGATAATTGGCGGTCGTGTTAGCTGCATTTTGTGTCTGGGTGGTCGCTGCTTGCACGTTCTCGTTGCTTTTAATCATATCGACCAGACTATTGGTCACGGTCTGTACGTTGTTCTGCGTTACCAAACCAAGTGAAGAAGCAATCATACCTTTACCGAAATCTTTCAGGTACGTTGTGTTTTTGTAGTTTTCTTTCAGCCCCTGGCAATTAGACAGCAACGACACGGTGTTCATTGCGTTCTGCAAGTTCGTGTAGTCGTATTTGCCGTCTGCTTTGTACTGGGTGTATAAGGCTTGCAAAGCCGTACCGGCACCTTGACCGGATGTCAAGGCGTTGCTGGTAGTTGTGGTACTGGTGGTTGCAGCAGGAGTGCTACCGCCGTTGTTTAATAATCCGCAGCCGGTTAACATAGCAACCGCAACTGCTAAAAGAATGCTTTTTTTCATAATACTATATTCATTTTGTTAGATTCGTTTGCCGTAAATGCCAAAATATTGTCCGTCACATTCTCGCACATGGCGATGCGTCCTTCCCAAGTGCCGGTGCCGGTGTGGGGACTAAGTACCACATTGGGCAGTTGTAGCAGTTCAGCGCTGATGTGCGGTTCGAACTCATACACATCCAGTGCTGCACCTGCTATGATGCCGCTTTTCAGTGCCTCCACCAGCGCTTGCTCATCTACATGTGCTCCGCGTGCCGTGTTGATCAGATAGGCATTTCGCTTCATCATGCCTAACTCCGGCTTGCCGATGATATGATGCACTTCCGGCGTATAGGGTAGGTTCAGACTCACGAAATCACTGTCTTGCAGCAAGGTTTGAAAATCCACATATTGTGCATCGTACAGAGCTTCGATATCCGGGGATAGTGGATGCCTGTTATGATAAATAATCCGCATGCCGGACGCCTTGGCTCTACGCGCCAGCGCTTGCCCGATGCGACCCATACCCAATATACCGAGTGTCTTGCCATACAACGAATGACTGAGATTCTTCATCACACCAAACCCGTCAAAACGGCTGACTTCTAACAACTGACTCCGGACGGCTCTGTCGAATTCACTCACCCGCCTTGCTACGTCTATCATGAGCGCAAAAGCCAGTTCAGCAGTAGGCTCAATCACCGGTTGTGGGGTATTGGTCACGCGAATACCGCGTTCATGGCATGCTTCCAAATCAATGTTGTTGTATCCGGCACCGAAATTGGCTATCAGTTTCAGATGGGGCATTGCGTCTATCGTCTCACGGGACACTTTGTAATCGAACGTACAGACCAGCACATCCGCTTCGGGGAAATCAGAAATCTCAAATCTCCCGTCACCATTGTCTTTGGCAAAAAGGCGTTGGAAACCTTCTTTCGGCAACTCGGTAGTAAACGCAATCTTCATTTTTTATCCCTCAATCGCTTGCAGCAGTTTGTTGGCATTCTCCTCGCGTGCGGCTTTCATAATAAGGAACAAGTCAATGATCGCCCATACACCAAAACCGCCGCAGGTGAACAGTTTGATGAGTCCCAAGGTGTTCTGACCAAGGTAGAAACGGTCCACGCCGAACTCGCCGGCGAAGAGCGAAATCAGCAGCGCAATCAGCGGGTCTTTGTATTGAACCGCATAGGCTGCGCTCCATTTGTTGTCGTCCAGATAAAGGAGCCTCTCACGAATCATCGGCATTTGTTCGTCAGGAAATTTGTCGTTATGACTCATGAAGAACATGTTCATCCGATCGGAGTTGTAATTCTCGTAAGTACGGTACAACGCTGTGCCGCATTGAGGGCAGAACTTGCAATCGTCAGCTATATTTTGACCACAGTTAGGACATTTCATAATGGTATTATTTATAAATCCGCTACAAAATTACAACAAAAATTGCATATATGCAAATTTTACGAATTAAAAATCAAAAAAAGAAGAATAATTTGCATATATCAAAAAAAAGCAGTACTTTTGCAACGCAAAATGTGCAGACGACATGACTGTATTATACGAAGACAATCATATTATAGCTGTAAATAAGACCTGCAATGAGATCGTGCAAGGCGATAAAACAGGCGATACGCCTTTGAGCGAAATCGTCAAGGCGTATATAAAAGCTCAGTACAACAAACCCGGGGAAGTGTTCCTTGGGGTGACGCATCGTCTTGACCGCCCGACAAGCGGTGTAGTGTTGTTTGCCAGAACGAGCAAAGCGTTGACGCGTTTGAACGATATGTTCAAGAGTCATGAGCAAATCAAAAAGACCTATTGGGTTATCGTGCAGGGGACTCCCAAACAACCCGAAGCACGCCTTGAAAACTGGCTGATTCGTAACGAAGCGCAGAATAAGAGTTATATTACAAAACCGCACGCAAATAATGCGAAGCAGGCTGTTTTAAATTACCATACGCTTGTTCGCGGAGAAAACTACACATTATTGGAAGTTGATCTTGAGACAGGAAGACACCATCAGATACGCTGTCAATTAGCGGCAATAGGTTGCCCAGTGAAGGGCGATTTGAAATACGGTGCCAAGCGCTCCAATCCCGATGGCGGCATTTGTCTGCACGCCCGAAAAATAGAATTTATTCACCCTGTAAGCAAACAAGAAATATGTATCACAGCACCCGTTCCAGACGATTCATTGTGGCAGCAGTTTGCTGCTTTAGTTTAGCGTTCAGCATTCAGCTATCAGCATTCAGCCAAGAACTTCCTGCCTTCCCCGGAGCAGCCGGTTTCGGTCAGTACACGTCCGGCGGACGCGGCGGCAAGGTGGTCTATGTGACGAGCCTGGAAGACGATGCAGAGGGTGCCACGGAAGGTACGCTCCGCTGGGCGATGAAGCAGTATCCCGACGAGCCGATCACCGTCTGCTTTGCTGTGACGGGCGAGATACGACTGGTCAAAGACCTGCGTATCAATCGCAAGAACTACACGATAGCCGGACAAACTGCTCCCGGTGCCGGTATCGTTATTACGCACAACAAGGTGAACTGCGGCGGTTCGGAGAACTTCATCATCCGTAACATCCGTTTCCGTATCGGTCGTCATGACGTGAACGGCAACATTATCACCCAGAATGCGTTCGGAGCGGAGAACAGCTCCCACTATATCATCGACCACTGCGAGTTCGGTTGGTCCACAGAGGAGAACATGAATACCTATGACAGCCATTTTATCACCGTGCAATACTGTATCGTGCATGATGGTCTGAACGACTCCGGACACCCGAAAGGGGCTCGCGGATACGGTTGCCAATGGGGCGGCTCTCCAGCTACGTATCACCACAACCTGCTGATTAACAACCAAAAACGCTCTTGCCGGTTTAACGGCGCGCAGAGCAATGACTACGTGGTCTATATCGACTATATCAACAATGTGGTCTATAACTACGGTGCCGGTTCTAACGGTTGTTACGGCGGAGAGAACACAGCCAAACTAGCTGCAGGAGAGTACAACGGGCTCAACTCGGCGCATGAGTGCAATTTTATCAACAACTACTACAAACCCGGACCGAACACGACCAACAGCACCAAACTGTTTTTCATGTCTTCCTATGCCCGCGACGGTGCTACGTCTTGGGCTCCGGCACACTGGTATGTGAGCGGTAATATCATGGAGGGCTACGAAGCCATCAATGCCAATAACTGGCTGGCGGTGAAGTCGGAGAGCGAGTCTAAATATCCTTTGGATACACTGCGTGTGGATACGCTCATCCGTCCGGCTACGCCCTGGTGGCGCTGGACGGCAGATTCAATCTATGGACAGTACAATTTTGATAGTCTCGCTTATGCTGCAGACAGTTATGAGAGCGCGGAAGATGCTTATCAGACTGTGTTAGATACCGTGGGCTGCTTCCCGCGTGACCATGTGGGGCTGCGCCTTATCGCGGATACGCGCGCAGGTACCTATACTTATAAAGGTAGCAAATCCAATAAGAAAGGTATCATCGATACCGAAGCCGATGCGGAGGGATTCTATAACTACACGGTCGTTGAGCCGCTGTTAGACACCGATCAAGATGGAATGCCCGACGAATGGGAAACAGCCAACGGCTGTAACCCGAACGAGCCGGACAATAATGTGCTTCATGCAAGCGGCTATACGATGTTAGAGATGTATCTTGACTACGCCATGACGCACAAAATGCCGACGGATGACGGATACACACCTTCTGACGAAGGTATTGAAGATTTAAAATTTAAGATTGAAGATTGTAATAAAATACTCCGCGACGGACAGATCTATATCCAACGCGGAGCAAGAATATTTACCCTTCAAGGGCAAGTTATAGAGGAAGGTAAATAATTTGTTTACCAATAAACCAATCACCGTGGAAGTAATTGCTGCAAGGCGTTACTTCCACTTCTTTATATGGTTTCAGTTCCTCTTGTAAGTCTCCACCTTTTAGCACCACAAGTCCGTTCGGCACGGCGTTCCGGTGATGATTGGAGATGTTCTTACGCACCAGTTTCACCAAGTCGGGTAGGGGCATTACGGCGCGGGAAACGACGAAGTCGAATTTCTGTTTCTCTTCTTCCGCACGTTCTTGTTTGCAGACTACATTGGTCAGTCCGAGTGCCAGTGCTATCTCGTTTGCCACTTTGATTTTCTTACCAATCGAGTCAATGAGCAGGAACTGACATTCGGGGAACATGATTGCCAACGGGATACCCGGAAAACCACCACCGGTACCAACGTCCATGATGGTTGTACCCGGTTGGAAAGGCAGCAGTTTGGCAATTGCCAGCGAGTGCAGCACATGGTGCTCGTACAGATTGTCGATATCCTTGCGGGAGATGACATTGATCTTGCTGTTCCAATCGCGATACAAGGCGTCAAGCTGAGCGAATTGCTCAGCCTGACGGTCGGATAGTGAAAAATAATCAGCGATTATTTTCATTTATGATTTCAAGTTTATGATTTCAAATTTACTCTGCCATGTTGGTGAAGACATTCTGTACATCTTCATCCTCTTCGATCTTGTCAATCAGTTTTTGAACAGACTCGCGTTGCTCGTCGGTCAGTTCCTTGGTGTCATTCGGGATGCGGACAAACTCCATTGCCTGGATTTCAAATCCGTGCTCCTCGAGGTACTTCTGCATGTTGATCGCCTCGTTGAAGTCCGAGTAGATGACAATGGTGTTCTCCTCCTCGTCCACGCCGAGTTCCTCTACACCGAAGTCGATGAGCTCGAGTTCCAGTTCGTCCAAGTCCACACCGTCTTTCATCGTAACGGTGAAACAAGCCTTACGGTCGAAGAGGAACTGCAGTGAACCCTGTGTACCCAGCGTGCCGCCGAACTTGGTGAAGTAGGAGCGGATGTTGGCTACGGTACGCATGTGGTTGTCCGTGGCGGTCTCCACGAAGATAGCGATACCATGCGGTCCGTATCCTTCGTAATTGATTTCCTTGTAGCCCTCAGACGACTTGTCGGTTGCCTTTTTGATAGCGCGGTCAATGTTATCCTTCGGCATGTTCTCACGCTTACACTGCTGAATGAGTGCACGCAGACGAGGGTTGGAGTCGGGATCCGGACCGCCTTCACGGGCTGCAATCGTAATTTCTTTGCCTAATTTGGTAAATGTGCGGGACATGTGTCCCCATCTTTTGAGTTTGGTTGCTTTGCGATATTCAAATGCGCGTCCCATATTATAAAATTTTTAAATGTTAAACAAATTAGTTAGACGGCAGCCGGCCAAAGCTGCCGTCCATAGATTATTTCGATTCCAAATTATGTTCGCCACCAAAATCCTGACCATCTTCATCAGCATGATCCAGAATGGTTTCGATATGCACTTCTTCGAATGTAATCTTGAATTCTACACGGCGGTTCTTCTGACGTCCGGCAGCAGTCTTGTTGTCTGCGATAGGCACGTCATGACCGTATCCGACAGCGGTCATACGCTCTGCTGCAACACCCTTGTTAACCAAGTACTGCATAACGGCGATAGCACGTTGCTCAGACAGTTTCTTATTAACATCCGCGTTACCGGTGTTGTCCGTGTGACCTTGCACCTCAATGATGTAGTTGTCGTTTTCAATGAATATTTGTGCAATCTGATCCAACAGCGGGTAGGATTTTTTCTTAATAGTAGCTTTGCCGGATTCGAACTCGATACCTTGCATAGCTTTCTGGAGCAGTTGGCGTACTTCGCGTTTGATTTCCGGACAACCCTTGTTGGCGCTGATACCAGCTACAAAAGGACATTCGTCCATATAGTCGGGCACACCATCACCATCGCTATCCAGTTCACAACCGTGAGCGTCCACGAAGCCGATAGCTCTCGGGTCTGTATTCGGGCACGCATCCTGATAATCCGCTACACCGTCGTGGTCGCTGTCTATCGGGCAACCGTTCTCATCTACCATTCCGCGTGCTTCAGCCGGTGTGTCAGCGCATGCATCGCGGTAATCAGGTACACCGTCATGGTCAGTATCGAGCGGGCAACCCTTAGCATCAATCATACCATAAGCAGCAGCCGGTGTTTCAGGACACTCGTCCAGATAGTCGGGCACTCCGTCACCATCGGTGTCAAGCGGGCAACCTACGCTATCCACTTTACCCCAAGCAGCTTTCGGTGTGTTCGGGCAGCGGTCTTTGTAATCCTCTACGCCGTCTCCGTCGCTATCCATAGCACAGCCAACTGAATCAACAAATCCAATCGCTTCTTTCGGTGTGTTCGGACAGTGGTCGAGGTAATCGGGCACGCCGTCATGGTCGGTATCAATCGGGCAACCTACGCTATCCACTTCCACGCCACGGGGAGTATCCAGACACATATCAATCTTATCCCATACACCGTCTTTGTCTTTGTCGCGGCGGTTCGTTCCCCAGCAAACAGAGAATCCGAGGGCCACATTGACCATTTTGGTTTTAGAGGGGATAATGTATTTGGTTTCTTGACCAATCGTCATGCCGGCATAGGTTGTCGGGATATAATCCATAGCCAGCGTCAAGTTGATACCATCGTACGGCATGATGCTCAAACCAGCACCGATATTACTATACTTACCGTTGCTCAAGAGCGAGTAGGAGGCAGCAATATTAAGCCAGTTGAACGGGCGGAAAGCCACACCCAGTGTGATCTCTTCGTACAGACGGGCGTTGTACAGACGGGTAGCAGAAACGATACCTACACCTACGCGGTTCTCCCAGAAATCGGCATCCACACCGATGTTGAGGCGTGCAGATGTCATGCGTGCGAAGCCGCTACCGGCAGTGTGCATGTTAACGCCGTTCAGCAGTCCCATCATATTGCTTTTTACGGTATCCATGAGGATAGCAGTAGAGAAATTGCCGTTCTCGTCGCGATAGGCTTGGTCGCCATAATTGATATCGCCGACACCATTAAACGTGGTATCCACAACACAAGTAAAGCGGTTGCTTCTGTTCCAGTAAATAAATCCGAAATCAGTCAATGCAGCTGTGATTTGCAAGTTCTCAATCGGTTTGTACGTAAAACCGAGGTCAATAGCAGCTCCGTAGCCAGACGGTGTGAGTACGTTTTTCACCATATCCGTAACGGGAGCGTTTGGGTCATACAGCTGAGTGGCATCGAAAGTGCCGTCCTGGAAGCTGGCAATCACCTGATTGATGTTCTTGCCGTCAATATACGAATTGAGGTATGCGGCATTGATTGGTGCGGCAATATCCAGCGTGGCAGTACCATAGATATTCCATTGTTCGGTGCTGGCATTGATCGCCAAATCCTTGGTGTTAATACCCATATAGGCTTGTCCCAACAGTACTTTCAGTTTACCACCGACGGTCCATTCATCGTTGAGTTTATGGCTATATCCTCCGCTTATTTCCGTGTAAAGTGTAGCGCCGGCTCCCAGACCGGAAAGGCTGAGTTGGTTGTTACCTCCTCTCAAGTCGGTCATACCTCCGTCCAGCACGAAATCAAAAATGGAGCGGGGCAAAGTAGCGCCGCCTGTCATACGTTCGTTAATGCCAATGGTGACATATCCAGCTTCTTTGACACGGAAGCCCATATTGAGCAGACCAATGGTCGCTTCTCCGTTGACGAAGGTCATCGAACGCATCTGGCGCAAAAATGCATATTTGTCTGCATTCGGGTGGAGCGGTGTGATGGTCATGCCGGATTTGGGATCCACGAACAAGACATCACTCATCGTCAGCGAGTTGTTACCGACGCCAAAGGACATCCAGCCAAGCGGAGTAAAATTGATGAAACCCTGACTAACCGGTTGGAATGCCGGGTTGATGGTATGACGCATAGGTGCGTTCTCCAAGAAATAGAGTGTATTCACCTGTTGTGCACTTGCACTAAGGGTCAGCGTTGCCACGAGGGCTGCAAGAAATATTCTCTTTTTCATAGGTCAGTCCTCCTTATTGATTTTCATTATTACTAAAATCCAATACCGCATCAGCTCTTGCAGACACACCGATAAAGAGTTTCAAATTGTCCGTACACAAGATGCGAACATCGTGCAGACCTTGGGAATAGGCATCCGCAAGCGAAGAATCATCAATAATGGCAGTGAACTTAATATTCTTCACCTCCGGCAGCAGATTCATTTTCTCCTTGGTCAAAACAGCGGTAATGGTTGTTTCTCCCGGTTTGTCTTTGTGCCATCCACCTACAGCAGAGTATTGAGGAGCTACCAACTCAACGGTGTCTCTGTCAAACAGATTCAACGGTTTGGTTTTGTCCAGCGGGTCAGCGATGACCTGTCCAATTGAATCAAGGCAGAGGAATGTACCTTTGACGCACAAAGGAATATTGTTATAAGCCTTGAGTACCAAATATGCTTCCGAGGACTCAACCGTTTTGATGACATTGACTTGAGAAATCAGCGAATCCAGGCTATACGCACTAAGGTTGATATCCCGGATAGTGTCTGAGTAGTCCGCATACAAACCTTCTTTAAAGATAAGGGGCAGTGTAGCGGTAGCCTTCACAGAAATAGCTGTATTCGGCGTAATACGCAATTGAGGCGTCTCACTCTGATTGAACTTAACCGAGAAACGATATCCGAGCGAGTAGGGTATGTTGCCGAACAACTCATCCAGATGTCCTCCGTCCGGAGTGTTGTCAAATGTTACTTTCATCTTGGTTGTAGTGGCTCCAATTTCGCTCTCCAGCGGCAACCAATCACCCTTCTTGAAGAAGATAGTGCGAAGCGAATCGCGCGACTCGCCAAATGTGGCATATGTGCGTTGTTTCTCTTTGTTTGCTACAAAGACGTATGCGCTGTCAATATAAAGCGCGCCGGCAAGTTCTGTTTTGATGTCCACATCTACTTTCGGCTCTGCAAAGGGCAGACTGACGCGGGTGAGGAAGTCCAAGCTTGTCATGGCAGAACCCAGATCCACTTCCTGCTCTTCATGCATCTGATTAGTAGGTGTGAACCATCCCCAAATCGCTTTGTAATCAATGAATTGAACTCCCAACTGATAGTTGAATTTTGCATCGGTTGGTACCGGAACCTCTACACCATTCGGAATGGTGAATGTGAAATAGACGTGGAAAGTACAGGTGTCAATGACATTGTTGAGGAACTCGGACAAAGTTCTTGCATTGCGGTTCTTCATCAACACAATGCTGAAATTGTCCACATTGGTCGGCACATTCTTGCCGTAGTCATAGTTTTTAGACTGGTCACGTGTCTTGTCATAGACCAGCATCTTATTACCAGCGGGACGGTTAATCTGTGCGCCCAAATCCAGCTCCACTTTGTCAATCCATTCCCATTTGAGCGGCAGATGAGATGTGTCAATCACCGAGCTGAAGCTTGCCATCTCGATGAGGGCACTATCCAGACGCATACTATCCAGCGAGCCACCGTTATTGATACCGTTCAGCTTCAGTACCAACGGGAAATCCAGTGTAACAGGAACACCATAACCCTTCACTTTGCCGTTGTCACCAATCAAATGCATCGCATCTGCTTGTTTGTACACATCCAATCCAAGATTGGTAGAAGAGATGTAAGAGGTCAAATCGACGTTGGAGTAGTTACGGTCAATCGTCGTGTCAATCTTGAGCGTCAAGACATCGATGTTCTTTATGGAGTCGATGTACAGATAAGGGATATCTCCTCCAAGAAAGTCTTTGAGTTGGAAGTTCACACTACCGACAGGCAGTGCAATACCTAAATCCACCTCTGCTTTGGGGTCAATGTTGTTTAGGTTCACCTCATCGTGACACCCCGCCAACAGACACCCGAGCACGAGCATAGTCAGTGCGTAGGAATGTTTAAATTTTCTCATATATACAATAGATTTTGTTTGTTGTCCACAATCGGGCGCAAAATTACAAAAAATATTTTATATATGCAAATTTATTTAATAAATTTTAGCGAAGAAGGTAAATTTTTTCCGTTGCACGGGTGATCGCGGTATATAACCACCGCATGTGTTCGTATTTCTCGACATCCGTCAGTTCGTTCAACCATTCTTCCGTCAAACCTTGGTCGATATAGACGTGCCGCCACTGTCCGCCTTGTGCTTTATGACATGTGACCGCATACGCGAAGCGTATCTGCAGGGCGTTGTAGTAGGGGGAATCGAAAATGCGCTTCACCAATTCTTTGCGGTTGTGAATCTCGGGATAGTCTTCCGCAATGCGTGCAAAGAGTTCTTTCTGCATTGCATAATTGGCTTCGGGAGAGTCGGTGGTTAATGTGTCGAGCCATACGAGCGTTTCAATTTCCCAATTATAATCTACAGAACGGAGTGAAGCACGTGCGAAGTGGAAGCCGTATATCTCATGGCAGTTGTACAGACGTTCTATTTCGAACATGTCGCCGTTGGCAATGAACTCCAAATCATCATATTCCTGTGCCCAGAAATAGTTGTTTTTGGTGACCATAATGCGATCACCATTTGAGAGTTCATCTTCTTTCCATAACACGCGTGCCCGCACGCCGTTATTATAGAGATTGGTCAGTTTGTTGCTGCGGGTGATAATGAGTGTCTCTTCCGCACCGACTTCCCGCCAACTATTCTCCAGCGTCTCAATGACCTCTTCGCCCTTGAGACGGATAATATCTTTTTGATTGTCCCGGATGCTCAGGTTTCCTGTGTTGTCCGGGCTGTCGAGTTGCTCCCGTATCCTTGTGGCTTCACTCAAAATGCCGCTGTCCAGGGCTTGGCGGGCAACCGTTGATAATTGGTAATTGGTGATTCGTAATTGGTAATTGTATGCCATGTAGTCCGCATCCAGCGCAGGGCTGTTGATACTCCCGACGGGTGGTAACTGGGCATTGTCGCCGACCAGCAACAGGCTGCATCCCTGTCCACTATACACATATCGCACCAAATCGTCCAGAAGACATCCGCTCCCAAACGTGGCATTGTCGTGGTTGCCGGAGAGCATAGACGCTTCGTCCACAATAAAAAGGGTGTTTCGGTGCAGATTGTCCGAGAGGGAGAAAGACTCCTGTCCTAATTGCTTCTGGCGGTAAATCTTCTTATGGATAGTATAGGCTTGTGCTCCCGAGTATCGGCTCAGCACTTTGGCCGCCCGACCGGTAGGAGCGAGTAGTACGCAGGGCTGCTTGAGTCCTTCCAGCGCCCGCACCAGCGCGCTCATCACACTCGTTTTACCAGTGCCCGCATATCCGCATAGAATGAGCGCCTTGCGCGGGTCGCGCGAGACGATGAAGGCTCCCAACGCCTCAAAGAGGCCGGTTTTCTCTTCGTTCGGTTCAAAAGGCAGTTCCGCCTTGATACGCGCTATGATGAAATCCTGCAGCAAGGAAGTATAAATTAGGTATTCGGGATGTCCATTTCCATGACTACGTGCGGTATTTCGGCTTCGATGAAGAGGTTGCCCACCGTGTGAAATCCGAGGTGCTCGTAGAAAGGTACGGTTTGTGCCTGTGCATGCAAACGGAGCATGGTGACACCTTGTGCTTTGGCATCCGCGATAATGCGTGACATGAGGTATTTAGCATATCCTTTGCCGCGTTCAATGGTCAGCATGCGTCCGATACGCAGCACATGTTTATCCGCTTCCGGAAATACGCGAGCATAAGCGAGAACAAGTCCGTTCTTGCGAATCGAGTAGTGTGTTGCGAGATAGTCGATATTATCTTCGTCCAAATAGTGTATGTGCTGCTCTCCCACAAAAACCGAGAAACGAGCTTTGAGCAGTTCATATAGTTCCGCAGTGGACAGTTTAGTGAAAGGTTTTGCCTGAAAACGTAAGCCTTTGGGAAGAGTAATCGGCAATTTAGCTCTCCTGCGCTGTGCGGCAGGTTTCTTTTTCATCTGTTCACTTATGACCGCATAGATATACTTCCGCAGGGTTTTGTACCGTTTTGGGAAAGGAGCCACACGCGGATTGATGCTTTTGTTATATAGTTCCATACGCTCGCGCCACTCCGCAGCCTGAATCGGATCAGCCATGATGCCGTTTACAATCGCATTGGTTTTGCCGAAAATGGAGCGTTGCAGTTTTTGTGCCGCCGACGGTTCGCCTTCATACTCATTCTCGATGGTATGAACATACTCTTTTCCGTTAATGACGCGGTGCACCTCTTTGGCTTTTTTGTTGGTTTTGCCACTGATTGTACCGAGATTGTTGTTTCTTACTTTTGCCATAATTTTATGTTAAAAGTATATATATACAAAGTATATATATAGTACAATTACATTAGTATTTGTTTTTGTTCACCATCCTTTGGTGATCCTTGGGGGATCTTTGGGTGATCTCTTGGTCCAAGTCTTACCAGCCCGTTACGAGTGGGTTGAAATGACGCTGCAAAGTTAGTAAGAATTTTTGACCTGTGCAAGATTTTTGCACAAAAAAATGCCCAAAAATTTGTGTATATGAAAAATTTGTTGTACCTTTGCAGCCGATTTCGAATTATAGAGCAAGTCCTATACGACCAGCTCCCTCTGAATTCCCCCAGGTCTTGACCGAAGCAAGGGTAGGAGGTTGTAGCGGTGCGATGTAGTAAGCTTGCTCTTTTTTTTGTCCAATAACAAGTTTTAGCCTACTGTACTTTCAAACCGGAAACGGTGTACGCATTTCCGTTGCGTATGATGAGAATCTGTCCGTTGTGTAGTATTTTACGTATAACGGGTGCAGGGGTTTCTGTAACAGACGATGGGGTGTCTTGCGTCGGATCCGGCATGGTGTATGCGAGCCAAGCGTTCGGAATGCCGTAGCCGATATGATTCGTGCTGTCGGGATGCGCGTACAGGTGTGCAGAACGGATGATGCGTTCGCGAATCTGCATGGCGTTCTCGTCGGGCAGTGCGGACCACAGACTTGCTGCCAAACCCGCAAGCAACGGAGTGGCAAAACTGGTGCCTTTGGATTGTACAAGACGACCGTCCGGATAGATGAGCACTGTTTGTACTCCCACGGCGCACACTTCCGGTTTGATGCGTCCGTCAGACGACGGACCGTAACTGGAGAACGATCCCACTATACTGTCGGTGCCTACGGCACCTACAGTGAGGATGCTATCTGCGTCAGCCGGAGCGCTGATGGTGCGCCATAGGGCGTTTCCTTCATTGCCCGCTGCAATGCATACCAACATTCCTTTGCGCGCTGCGATTGTGGCAGCCAGGCTCACACGGGTGGTTTTGCCGTCCAGGTCCGTATTTTTGTTCAGCGTCCATTCGTTGTTGTCGAACATGGCATAGCCAAGCGAAGCGGAGAAGACATTCACGCCAAGTGAATCGGCTTTCTCCAATGCCGCCACCAGATTGTCCATCTCTTTGGGAGACTCCGTCTCATCTTCTTCTGAACGCATGAGGTAATAACGCGCTTGTGTGGCAGAGCCGTAAAAGCCGTTTTGAATACCAGAAATAACACTCAGACACTCAGTGCCGTGTGTGCCGGTTTGTCCGTAGAAACCGTCTTCGTCATCCGTAAAATCGAAATGTCCTAATTCCAAACTGTCACGGAAACAGGACAGGGTGTTGGCGTTGTAAAAACTGCCGTCGCAGACCGTCATGAGGATACCTTGTCCCTCAAATCCTGCATTATGCAAGGGTGTGAGGTTATAGAGTGCCAACTGGGCATCGGTGTAATTTGCCGCTTGGGCAGTTACCGTTTGGATGTTGTTCTGTTCAGTATGCCATTTGGCTCTGTGCGGCATATACATGCCCGATGTATTATTTTTCCGTGTAGTTTGTACGCTCTTCACGAAACTCAATGCTGCTACACGGGTTGCCGTAATGCTATCCATTTCACAGGTTGCACCATTGAACCAGCGGCTGGTGTGGTGTATCCGTACGCCCATACGACGCAGACTGTCCTGGTACATTCTGCAGACAGGATAATCGAGTGCGTCGGTCGGAATATGCCACTTGGCGCGTTGCTCCACCGCACGGGGCGACAGGGCTGGGGCACTCTTCTCCGGTTTGTCTGTGAAGGAGACAAAAAAGACATTCAAAAGGATCAGTAAAAAAGACATACTGCGTAAGATTTATGATATCAAATTTCAAATTTATGATTTTATCTTAGTTCCAGTTGTACCACGTTTTCAACGTGCTGCGTGTGCGGAAACATGTCCACGGGTTGCACGCGTGTCACGCGGTATTTCTTGTCCAACAGCGCGAGGTCACGTGCTTGCGTAGCGGGATTACAGCTGACATACACAATGCGTTTCGGTGCAGCGTTGAGAATGACATTTACCACATCTTCATCCATGCCGGCACGCGGCGGGTCGGTGATGATGATATCCGGCCGACCATACTTGGCGATGAACGCATCGTTCAGCACTTTTTTCATGTCTCCGGCAAAGAAAAGCGTGTTGTCAATATGGTTGATCGCCGAGTTAACTTTGGCATCTTCTATTGCTTCCGGAACGTACTCAATACCAATCACTTGCCGCGCTTGACGAGCTACGAAATTAGCAATCGTTCCCGTACCTGTGTAGAGGTCGTAGACTAATGGTGATTGGTGATTGGTGATTGGTGATTGTTCGAAGGCGAACTCACGCGCTACTTTGTATAGTTCGTATGCCTGTTCGGTATTGGTCTGGTAGAAGGATTTGGGACCGACTTTGAACTGCAGCCCTTCCATTTCTTCGATGATGTGATCTTGCCCGAAATACACCTGTATATCCAAGTCGCCGATGGTGTCATTGAACTTGAGGTTCTCTACATACAACAAGGAGATGATCTCCGGAAACTCGGTGTGCAGGAACTCTAAGAAATCGGTGATTGGTGATTGGTGATCGGTGATTGGTTCTCCAAAAGAGACGATCAGCATCAGTTCGCCCTTGTGGTTGTTGCGCAGAATGAGTGTGCGGATTAGTCCTTCGTGTGTGTGCTCGTTGTAGAACGTCAGCCCGTGTGCCTTGGCGTAGTCACGCACACCGTTGCGGATGCGGTTGTTGATTTCCGGCATCAGGTGGCACTCCTCGATATTCAGTACTTTGTCAAAGCAGTTCGGTATATGAAAACCGAGTCCGTAGGTATTGTCCACGTGGTCTATTCCGCCGGCAGCTTCAATTGTTTCCCAAGGTAACCATTGACGGTCGGAACAGGTGAATTCCAGCTTGTTACGATACTCGTAGATGTGCTTGGAACCCAAGATCGGACTTATGTCCGGCAGTTCGATCTTGCCGATGCGCGTCAGATTATCCACTATCTGCTGCTGTTTGTATTTGAGTTGTTCTTCGTAAGGTAGAATCTGCCATTTGCAGCCTCCGCACACACCAAAATGACGGCAACGCGCCGGACACCGCACCGCACTCGGTTTGACCACACGTAGCACTTTCGCTTCCATGAACGAGTGTTTCTTCTTCGTTATCTGCAAATCGACTACGTCGCCCGGCACGCAGTTCGGCACAAACGTGACGATGTCGTTGATACGCACCAAGGCTTTTCCTTCCGCTGCGACGCCTGTAATCTCTACGTTCTCAATTGTCGGTAAATTCTTTTTCTTTGCCATAAAATGACTGTTTTTTGCCCTTTTGGCATAAAATTTTTGCAAAAGTACAAAAAAAAGCTGAAAGACGAAAGTTGAATGATAAAAGAAGGGCTTTTTTGGTTCAAAACACACTTTTTTATAAGATTTATGCGCGTGCGCTTGCGTATATAATTTTTTTTTCGTAACTTTGCACCCGCAAAGAATTGTGTACTATGGATTCGAATTTTGGATTTGTACGAGTAGCGGCGGCAGTGCCGACAATGCGGGTGGCCGATTGCCGTTATAACGCGGAGCAGATACGTGCTCAGATTGATGAGGCCTTGGCTGAAGGAGTAGAGGTTGTTTGTTTTCCGGAGTTGAGTATAACCGGTTATACCTGTGCCGATTTGTTTTTCACCCAGGCATTACAGCAGAGTGCGATGCGCGAATTGGAAGCGCTGTGCGACTATACGCGCGGCAAGGCGATTATCGTGCTGGTGGGTGCTCCGTTGCAGGTGGACAACGACCTGTTCAACTGCGCGTTTGTAATGACAGACGGCGAGGTGATGGGCGTAGTACCCAAAGTGAACCTGCCTAACACGGGTGAGTTCTATGAGAAACGCTGGTTCACGTCCGGTCGTGCAGCACGAGAGTACACGCCCGGAGGCATTGCACCGCGTATTCCAAAAATTGAGATATGGAGCGGAGAAGTGCCGTTTGGTACGGATTTGCTTTTTTGCACCCGCAACTATGCTTTTGGCATAGAGATATGTGAAGACCTGTGGAGTCCGTTGCCACCTTCGACACAATTGGCGATTCAGGGTGCGGAGATCATCTTCAACCTATCAAGTTCCAACTGCATCATCGGCAAGCATATTTTCCGCCGTCAAATGATTAAACAGCAGAGCGTGCGTGTGCATTGCGGTTATGTCTATACGAGTTCGGGAGTAGGCGAGAGCACGACAGACGTGGTGTTCTCCGGTAGTACCTACATCGCAGAAAACGGCGATATATTAACAGCCGGAGAACGGTTCCAACGAGACAACTCAATGATCATCCAAGAGATTGATATTGAGCGTCTTCGTACCGACCGTCAACGGAATACGAACTTCACGAAAGACAAATCGGGGCATTATCGTCATATCAATGTGGCACCGATCGAGCGGGACGAAGAATTTACCGAACCTGTTCATCGCACGTTTTCACCTATGCCGTTCTTGCCAAAGAAAGGTAAGGAAGACCAGTACTGCATGGATGTCTTCTCGATTCAGACGAGTGCGTTGGCGCGCCGATGGGAACACACCCATTCCGAGACAGTGGTGATTGGTATCTCCGGCGGTTTGGATAGCACGCTGGCATTGCTGGTATGTGTCCAAACGGCAGATATACTGGGATATGACCGCAGCCGTGTAGTCGGTGTGACGATGCCTGGCTTCGGAACGAGCGACCGCACTTATCAGAACGCGCTGCAGCTCATGGAGCAGTTGGGCATCACTCATCGTGAGATATCCATTTGTGATGTGGCTACGCAACATTTGCGCGATATCGGACATGATCCAGATGTGCACGATGCTACGTATGAGAATGCACAAGCCCGTGTGCGCACAATGATCTTGATGGATTTGGCGAACGAGTTGAACGGCATTGTGGTCGGAACGGGTGATTTGAGCGAACTAGCACTCGGTTGGTGTACCTATAACGGCGACCAGATGTCTATGTACGGTGTCAATGCCGGTATTCCGAAGACGCTGGTGAAATATCTGGTTCGCTATGCCGCAGAGAACCTGTATGGTGAACCGCTGCGTTCGATATTATTAGATGTAGTAGATACTCCTGTTTCGCCGGAATTGCTACCGACGGACGAGAACGGAGAGATTGCTCAAAAAACAGAAGACAAAGTCGGTCCGTACGACTTGCATGATTTCTTCCTGTACTATTATTTGCGTTTTGGTTTTACTCGCGAGAAAATCAAGTACATGGCGCTACAAGCCTTTGAAGACCGCTATGATGAAGTGACGATTGACAAATGGCTGGCTACCTTCATGCGCCGTTTCTGCACGCAACAGTTCAAACGCACTGCCATGCCGGACGGTCCCAAAGTAGTGAGCGTTTCACTGTCTCCACGTGGCGATTGGAGAATGCCGAGCGATGCGTGCTGCATCTAAAATGAAAGATGAAAAATGAAAATTGAAAAGGACATCTCATTATTAGCCTATAACACTTTCGGCATTGATGCCAAAGCGAAAATCTTTGCGGAGTATTATTCGTTGGATGAACTACGCGAATTGTTACGGCAGTACCGCGGTGAAAAGATCTTGCATATAGGGCAGGGTTCTAACCTGTTGTTTACCAAGGATTTTGACGGTGTTATTATTCATTCGGGTATGGCACGTGCGCGGTTCTTGGACGATGAGACCGTGGAAGCGCAGAACGGTTTGCGGCTTGATGATATGATCGCACAGTTGACGGATATGGGATACTGCGGCATGGAGAAACTGAGTCTGATTCCGGGCGAAGTAGGTGCGTCCGCTGTACAGAATGTCGGTGCCTATGGTGTGGAAGCGAAAGATGTTATCATCCGCGTGCACACCATGGATGTCGAGACGCTCGAAGAACGGGTGTTTACGAATGAAGAGTGCCGATTCGGTTATCGCGACAGCGCGTTCAAACACGAACTGAAAGGCAAGTACATTGTTACGTCTGTTGTTTATAATGTGAAGCCGGGCGAGGCGATGAAGACGCGCGAGGAAATCATTCAGACGCGGATGGCTAAACTGCCGACCATAGGAGAGGTGGGGAGTGCCGGTTCGTTCTTTATGAACCCGTTTGTGCCGGAAGAGCAAGCGAATGCATTGCTGAAAAGTTATCCCGACATGCCGCATTTTACAAGCCCGCAAGGCGTGAAGATACCTGCAGCGTGGCTGATTGAACAATGCGGGTGGAAAGGCAAGAAACTTGGCGGTGCGCAAGTTTGGCCTAAGCAACCGCTAGTGATTGTCAATGCCGATAATGCGACAGCACAGGATATAATGGACCTTGCCGCTGCTGTACGCCAAAGCGTCAAAGACAAATTTAATATAACGATTAACCCCGAAGTAAATTATATATAATATGGCTTCATTTGTAGTTGAAGGTGGTCATAAATTGCATGGCTCCATTACTCCGCAGGGCGCGAAAAACGAGGCGCTGCAAGTGCTTTGTGCCGTGTTGCTTACCAAGGAGACGGTAGTTATCAGCATCCTGCCGAATATACTCGATGTGAATAACCTCATCGATCTTATTGCATCGATGGGCGTACGTGTGGAGAAACTGGCGAAAGGTACTTATGCGTTCACGGCCCGCGAACTGGATACGGCTTATCTGCGTAGCGCTGATTTCCTTAAGAAATGCAATAAACTGCGTGGCTCTGTCATGCTCATCGGACCGCTCTTGGCACGTTTGGGAGAAGTGACGTATGCCAAGCCGGGTGGAGACAAGATTGGTCGCCGTCGTCTGGATACGCATTTCCAGGGTATGGTCAATCTCGGAGCTACATTCACGTACGACTCGGATTTGTTAGCGTACCGATTCAGCGGCAAACACCTCAAAGGAGCGTATATGCTGTTGGATGAGGCGTCTGTTACAGGAACGGCGAATATTATCATGGCATCGGTGCTCGCGGAAGGAACGACGACCATCTATAATGCAGCGTGCGAACCGTACTTGCAGCAACTGTGCAAAATGCTCAATCATATGGGCGCTAAGATTAGCGGAGTAGGGTCCAACCTGCTTACGATTGAAGGTGTTCGTGAACTGCATGGCGCACAACACGCTCTGTTGCCGGATATGATTGAGGTCGGTTCGTTCATCGGCATGGCGGCTATTACCGGATCGGAATTGCGCATTAAGAATGTCGGCTATCGTGACCTGGGTATCATCCCGGACGCTTTCCGCCGTCTCGGTATCCGCATTGATGTGGATGGGGACGATATTATTGTCCCTGCACAAGACCATTATCAGATTGAGTCCTTCCTGGATGGCTCTATTCTGACTGTTGCTGATGCACCGTGGCCAGGATTGACACCGGAC
>JAFPGA010000107.1 GCA_017423085.1 Paludibacteraceae bacterium
GCGAGATTTAACCGCTTGCACGGTAGTGATTGAGCGCGGCGGCGAATTCTATGTGTTCGCACGGTTTTGGCTACCGTCCGAACGGATAGACGAATGCACCGAGCGTGACGGCGTACCGTACAACATCTACATTCAGCGCGGCCTACTCTATCCGAGTGGCACAAACTTCGTTGATTATCGCGATTGTTTCAATTACCTGACGGAGTTGGTCGAGCAGTACCGCATCTATCCACTTGTTGTTGGGTATGACCGCTATTCGGCACAGTACCTTGTGCAAGATTTGAACACATACGGATTCAAAACGGACGATGTATTTCAGGGCGAGAATCTTTGGGGTGTGCTTCAAGAAATGAGTGGGTTGATTGATGATGGGAAAATTCACATCGGTGACAATGACCTGCTGAAAATACATTTTCTGAACGCCGCAATCAAGATGAGCAACGAGCGCGGCAGAGGCAAGCTTGTGAAGATTAGTCCGTCATTACACATTGACGGAACTGCCGCTTTGAGTGACGCATTCACGGTGCGGCAGAAATGGTATCAAGAGATCGGAGAACAATTGAGGAACGATTGATGGGATTGTTTGACAAAATCTTCGGAAAGAAACCTGAACCGCAAGGGCAGTATGTTGGACAGTACAGATTACTGAACGGCTATATGCCGACATTCAAGCGGTATGAGGGTTCGATTTACGAATCTGAACTTGTAAGGGCGGCTATCAATGCGATTGCGGTGAACTGTTCCAAACTACAGGTGACGATTCAAGGAAGTGCGAAACCTGCGTTGCAGACGAAGCTGAAAAAAGCACCGAACGAAATGCAAACATGGTCGCAGTTTCTTGCGCGGCTTGCAACGATTCTTTTTGTTCATAACACGGCATTCATCGTGCCGATTTATGACGATTACGGAGAAGTTTCCGGCGTTTACTGCGTTCTTCCCGACCGTTGCGAAGTGGTTCAGTACAATGTCGGCAATCTGATAAAGCCGTACCTGCGGTACAAATTCCGTTGGGGTGAAACGGCGGCTGTCGAATTGGAGAACTGCGGCATCATGACGCGATTCCAATACCGCAATGACCTCTTTGGAGAAGATAACCGTGCGCTGATCCCTACGATGGATTTGATCGCAATGCAAGACCAAGGAATCAAAGAGGGCGTTCGCTCTGCTGCTTCGTATCGGTTCATGGCGAAGCTGACGAACTTCGCAAAAGCCGAGGATCTGAAAAAAGAGCGCAGACGATTCACCGAGGAGAACTTCTCGCGTGACGCAGAGGGCGGCGGTCTGCTTCTGTTCCCGAATACATATTCCGACATCAAGCAAGTCGAAGCAAAACCGTTTATCGTCGATGCGGAACAGGCAAAGCTTATCCGCGAGAATGTGTTCAATTACTTCGGCGTTTCGGAAGATGTGTTGCAGAACAAGGCATACGGTGACGCATGGTCGGCGTTCTATGAGGGCGTGATTGAGCCGTTTGCGATTCAGTTTAGCGAGGTCATGACCAAGATGCTGTTCACGTTCCGCGAGCAAGGTTCGGGTGCAGGTATTACCGCTACTGCGAACCGCTTGCAGTACATGACGAACGCTGACAAGCTGAATGTTTCGACACAGTTGCTTGATAGAGGAATCATGAGCATTAATGACGTGCGCGACATTTGGAACTTGCCACCTGTTGACGGCGGCGATGAACGGATGATCCGCGCTGAATATATCAATATTGACGAGAGGACAGACGTATGAAAGGCATCGAACAGAAATTGAATGAGGGACGGCAGTACCGCGATTTCGCGGCTCTTGAACCTGCTGACGAAATGGTAGTTGAGGGTTACGCTACCACCTTTGACACGCCGTACCTGCTGTTCCGTGACGGCGATTACGAAGTATGGGAAAAGGTTGACCGCAATGCGTTCTCGGAAACCGACATGTCTGATGTGGTGATGCAGTACAACCATGAGGGCAGAGTGTTCGCACGCAACAGCAACGGAACGCTGACGCTTCGCACCGATGACGTTGGTTTGCATGTGACCGCATTACTTGGCGGTACGGAGTTGGGCAGACAGCTTTACGAAGAAATCAAAGGCGGTTACACCAACAAGATGAGTTTCGGTTTCACGGTTGGCGAAGATGTCCGTGAAATCGTAGAAGAGGGAGATTCCGTGCGGATTACGCGTACGATCTTGAAAATTGGTCGGCTCTATGATGTGTCGGCGGTTTCGATTCCGGCGAATGACGGAACGAGCATCAGCGCGAGAAACTACTGCGAGGGAGTTATCGCAGAAGTTGCGGAGGAGTGCCGCGCAAACGCTGAACGC
>JAFPGA010000108.1 GCA_017423085.1 Paludibacteraceae bacterium
GCGAGATTTAACCGCTTGCACGGTAGTGATTGAGCGCGGCGGCGAATTCTATGTGTTCGCACGGTTTTGGCTACCGTCCGAACGGATAGACGAATGCACCGAGCGTGACGGCGTACCGTACAACATCTACATTCAGCGCGGATTGCTCTATCCGAGTGGCACAAACTTCGTTGATTATCACGATTGTTTCAATTACCTGACGGAGTTGGTCGAACAGTACCGCATCTATCCACTTGTTGTTGGGTATGACCGCTACTCTGCACAGTATCTGATTCAAGACCTGAACACATACGGATTCAAGACGGACGATGTGTTCCAAGGCGAGAACCTTTGGGGCGTTCTCCAAGAGATGAGCGGCTTGATAGATGACGGAAAACTCCACATCGGTGACAACGACCTGCTGAAAATACATTTGCTGAACGCCGCAATCAAGATGAGCAACGAGCGCGGCAGAGGCAAGCTTGTGAAGATTAGTCCGTCATTACACATTGACGGAACTGCCGCTTTGAGTGACGCATTCACGGTGCGGCAGAAATGGTATCAAGAAATCGGAGAACAATTGAGGAACGATTGATGGGATTGTTTGACAAAATCTTCGGAAAGAAACCTGAACCGCAAGGGCAGTACATGGGTCAGTACAAGCTCCTGAACGGCTATACTCCTGTATTTAAGCGGTATGAGGGCAGCATCTACGAATCCGAGCTTGTGAGGGCGGCAATCAACGCTATCGCTGTCAACATCGGCAAATTGCAGGTGACGATTCAAGGCAGCGCAAAACCTGCGTTGCAGACGAAGCTGAAAAAAGCACCG
Organism: Paludibacteraceae bacterium; assembly: GCA_017423085.1. Lineage (GTDB taxonomy): Bacteria > Bacteroidota > Bacteroidia > Bacteroidales > Paludibacteraceae > Colicola. The sequence continues at coordinate 811 of JAFPGA010000108.1, forward strand.
AATGAGATGCAAACGTGGTCGCAGTTTTTGTCGCGTTTGGCAACGATTCTTTATGTGCATAACACAGCGTTCATCGTGCCTGTGTATGACGATTACGGTGAAGTGTCCGGCATTTATTCGGTTCTTCCTGACCGTTGCGAAGTCGTTCAGTACAAGGTCGGCAAGCTGATCACGCCGTACCTGCGGTACAAATTCCGTTGGGGCGAAACGGCGGCTGTTGAATTGGAGAACTGCGGCATCATGACGCGATTCCAATATCGCAATGACCTCTTCGGCGAAGATAACCGTGCGCTGATTCCTACGATGGATTTGATCGCAATGCAAGACCAAGGGATCAAAGAGGGCGTTCGCTCTGCGGCATCGTATCGGTTCATGGCGAAGCTGACGAACTTTGCAAAAGCTGAAGATCTGAAAAAAGAGCGCAGACGATTCACCGAAGAGAACTTTGCGCGTGACGCTGACGGCGGCGGTCTGCTTCTGTTCCCCAACACCTATTCCGATATCAAGCAGGTCGAAGCAAAACCGTTCATCGTTGACGCAGAACAGGCGAAGCTGATCAGAGAGAACGTGTTCAATTACTTCGGCGTGAACGAGGATGTTCTTCAAAGCAAGGCATACGGTGACGCATGGTCGGCGTTTTACGAGGGTGTCATCGAACCGTTTGCAATTCAGTTAAGCGAAGTGTTGACGAGAATGCTGTTCACGTTCAGAGAGCAAGGATCAGGTGCAGGTATCACGGCTACCGCGAACCGCTTGCAGTACATGACGAACGCCGACAAGCTTTCTGTTTCGACACAGTTGCTTGATAGAGGAATCATGAGCATCAATGACGTGCGCGACATTTGGAACTTGCCACCTGTTGACGGCGGCGATGAACGGATGATCCGCGCCGAATATATCAATATTGACGAGAGGACAGACGCATGAAAGGCATCGAACAGAAATTGAATGAGGGTCGGCAGTACCGCGATTTCGCGGCTCTTGAACCTGCTGACGAAATGGTAGTTGAGGGTTACGCTACCACCTTTGACACGCCGTACCTGCTGTACCGTGACGGCGATTACGAAGTATGGGAAAAGGTTGACCGCAATGCATTTGCGGAAACGGATATGTCCGACACGATTTTCCAAATCAATCACGAGGGTTCTGTGGTTGCGAGGAACAGCAACGGCACATTGACGCTTCGCGTTGATGAAAAGGGTCTGCACGTAACGGCTCTGCTTGGGGGTACTGCGCTTGGTAGACAGCTCTATGAGGAAATCAAGGGCGGTTACATGACGAAGATGAGCTTCGGATTCACGGTAGCAGAAGATGTACGTGAAATCGTAGAAGAGGGAGATTCCGTGCGGATTACGCGCACGATCTTGAAAATTGGTCGGCTCTATGATGTGTCGGCGGTTTCGATTCCGGCGAATGACGGAACGAGCATCAGCGCGAGAAACTACTGCGAGGGAGTTATCGCAGAAGTTGCGGAGGAGTGCCGCGCAAACGCTGAACGC
>JAFPGA010000109.1 GCA_017423085.1 Paludibacteraceae bacterium
GTCTTATCCATCTTGTTGGAAACGACTTCACCTACACGCTCTTTTCTTAGATTTCTTGTTTCCATGTGTTCGTCAATTTACTTTGTTAATTCTCTGCTGCGAAGCTCCGTAGCCAGACGAGCGATGTTCCTGCGAGCCACCTTAATCTGCATAGGATTCTCCAGCGGAGAGATGCTGTGGTTGATCTTCATGCGCTGAAGGTTCTCCTTCTCGGAGGCCAGACGCTCCTCAATCTCAGCAATGGTTAATTCTTTAATTTCTGCAGTTTTCATAATCCATTATACATTTTGGGTTGGGTCGTAGTCGCGACGCACAACAAACTTGGTCAAAATCGGCAACTTCTGCGCAGCGAGGCGGAGTGCCTCTTTAGCTACGTCATAGGGTACGCCGTCAATCTCGAAGATAATACGACCGGGTTCCAATGGTACGACGAATCCTTCCGGAGCACCTTTACCTTTACCCATACGTACATCCAAAGGCTTCTTGGTGATCGGTTTGTCCGGGAAGACACGGATCCACACTTGTCCTTGACGTTGCATATAACGGGTAACAGCCACACGCGCTGCCTCGATTTGACGACCAGTCAACCAGATCGTACCCAGACTCTTGATACCGAACGAGCCGAAAGCCAGTTCGTTACCGCGCTGCGCATTGCCTTTGATGCGGCCTTTCTGCGAGCGGCGGAATTTAGTTTTCTTAGGTTGTAACATAACTGTTCTGTTCTACAATTTGGTTAAACATTATTGTTTCTTGTTGCGACGGAAACCACCACGACGCTCGCCGCCTTCGCGACGGTCGCCACCGCGGCCTTCCTGCTTAACTGCGAAGTTAGGAGCCAGGTCTTTCTTGCCATAGACTTCACCACGGCAGATCCAAACCTTTACGCCGATGATACCTACCTTGGTCAGAGCGCCTACGTGGCAGTAGTCGATGTCAGCGCGCAGAGTGTGCAGCGGGGTACGACCCTCTTTGTACATCTCCTTGCGAGCCATCTCAGCGCCGTTCAGACGACCGCTGACCTGTACCTTGATACCCTCAGCGCCCATACGCATCGTCGATGCGATGGCCATCTTCACAGCACGGCGGTAAGCGATCTTACCTTCCAGCTGACGGGCGATCTTGGTAGCTACGATGGTAGCGTCAAGTTCCGGACGTTTTACCTCGAAGATGTTGATCTGAACATCCTGTTTGGTAATCTTCTTCAACTCCTCCTTCAGTTTGTCAACCTCCTGGCCACCCTTGCCGATGATGTAACCCGGGCGAGCGGTGCAGACAGTTACAGTTACAAGCTTGAGAGTTCTCTCAATCACGATACGCGAAATACTTGCCTCAGCCAGACGGGCATTCAGATACTCGCGGATCTTGCTGTCCTCGAGGATCGTATCTCCGTAATTCTTACCGCCAAACCAGTTGGAGTCCCAACCACGTACAATACCGAGGCGGTTTGCTATTGGATTAATTTTCTGTCCCATCTTTGTTTACTTTTCAGCGTTAGTATTTTTTGTATCTACGAATACAGTGATGTGGTTCGAACGCTTGCGGATGCGGTAGCCGCGACCTTGGGGAGCGGTGAGCAGACGCTTGAGCATCATGCCGCCATCAACTGTTACTTTGGTTACATAAAGTGTTTCCGAATCAGCCTTCTTGCCGGTCTTAACTTCCCAGTTAGCGATGGCAGATTTCAGCACCAATTCGAGCGAGCGCGCAGCGTGCTTCGTAGAGAAGTGCAGTGCGCCGAGAGCACGGTTCACTTCCATACCGCGGATCATGTCAGCCACAAGGCGCATCTTACGCGGCGAGGTAGGAACATTATTGAGCTTGGCGAAGTACTGCTCTTTCTGAGCTTCCTTACGCGCTTGAGCTGCATTATATTTTCTAGCACCCATTTTAATCTAATTTTAGTGTGTTAATGTTGATTGCAATGGATTACCTATTTCCCGAGTGACCACGGAACGTACGTGTGGGAGCAAACTCGCCGAGCTTGTGACCAACCATATTCTCCGTGATATACACAGGAATGAACTTGTTTCCATTGTGAACTGCAATAGTATGACCTACAAAATCAGGGGAGATCATCGAAGCGCGGCTCCAGGTCTTAACAACTTCTTTCTTGTTAGCCTCATTCATTGCCAGCACCTTCTGCTCCAACTTAACATTGATAAACGGTCCTTTTTTTAATGAACGACTCATGTTTGTACAATTTTATAGGTTATTTCTTTCTTCTTTCAATTA
>JAFPGA010000110.1 GCA_017423085.1 Paludibacteraceae bacterium
GCTTATGCAGCAGGCGCGACCTTCAATATCTCAGGAAATGTAACCCTCTATGCACAATGGGTACTGGATGCATGTTCGGCACCGGCGGCACCGACGATCAGCGGTACAGCAAGCCGTACGGAAGGACAGACGATTTCGCTCACGGCTTCATGCGCGTCAGGTGCGGACGGGAGCACGACGTACGCGTGGTATAAAGGTGCAGATTGGGCAACGGCTTCTGCCGCTTCGCCTGTTCAAGCAGCTATGACAGCCGGTGAGGGCGGTAGAACATTCACGAAGGCTACTTGCGAAGCCGGCGATGCAGGCAAGTACTGGTGCAAGGCAAGCAACGGAACGGGCTGCGAGGCGCATAACGAGACCGGATTTACCGTAACCGTTAGCGCTGCGGTAGAAGAGCATATCTATTACTACAAGGACGCTAACCATTATTCGGACGGTACGTATAGTAATCCGGAGGGTAATACAGCCAGCAGTGGTGACAATAAATCGCTGAGTTCGCCGTGGATGATCTGCAACGGATGTAAAGTCGGCGTAGATAGCGTAGTAGCACATGGCGCTACATATGACGGTAAGGGCAATCACATGAATGCCTATATCAAGTTACCTACCGGTGGTAATGCTACGACAAAGAATATCAAGTTCGCTTTGACGGCAGGTTACACCGGTACGCTGAGGATGAAGATAGGTGGCTATGAAAACAATCCGACAGTGACATTGCAACCGCTGAACACTTCTACCGGTGTATTAGGAGATGCAATCTCTTATTCGGGAACAGTTAGCGGTGTCGCTACAACGGAGAATAACTTCAACGAGATCACTTGGAATCTTACAACGCCAGGCGGTACATACGTATTAACCGTAACGACCAAGACGGGTTATATCTCGCAGATCGACATGACCACTGAAACCTCGGCGAAATTTAATGTGACCTATAATGGCAATGGTGAAACCGGTGGTTCTGTTCCGACAGACGTAACCAACTATTCGGCTAATGAGTCTGTGACGGTACAAGCGCAAGGTTCTATGGTGAAGACCAATTATACCTTCGGCGGTTGGAACACGGCGAATAACGGTACGGGAACGAACTATATTGCCGGAAGTGGTACATTTAGTATCAAAGGTGCAACGACGCTCTATGCGCACTGGACGCAGACTATCAATCTGGCTCCGGGCGCAAAGGGAACGGGTTCTCTTGGCGCAACGGTTAGCTGGAACGGAACAGCCGTTCGCGGCTTCACAGCACATACCGCAGCAGGTTATAGCCTGACCGGTTACTATACCGAAACCAGCGGTGGTACAAAAGTGCTGAATGCCGACGGTTCATTTGCTGCAACGAATATCGACGGTTATATCACCGACGGCAAATGGAGCCGCACCGGCGCAGCCGCAACGCTGTATGCTCAATGGAGCGGAAGCGCTATCGTGACGAATACACTTGGCGTGGGTAGTTCCAGCAAGTGGAAATCCACTATTTCCACTACAGCTCCGCTGCAGATTACGGATCTGAGTGCGTTAGCTGCAGTTGGTGGACTTGTAATTGAAGATGTTAACGGAACTTCGGCAAGTGGTAGAGCATTGACTTGTAAAGTAGAAGCATCCGGCGCAACGACTAAGACGGATGGCAAGTATTTGCAGCTGTCGTTCTCTATCGCCGCCGGATATAAACTGCGTGTTACCGGTCTGGACGTAACGGTTCGTTCGGTAGGTAAGGCAGGTAAGTATCACCTTGAATTGGTGGGTACAACCGGTAGTTTGATTCCGGATGATGAACAAGTGGCATCCGGTGCTGTTAATACCATCTTTGACGATGCCTATAATGTGGAGCTGACGGGAGATGTTACTCTCAAACTCTGGGCGTATGGTGCTGATTCTGATAACAAAATGTCAAACTACCGCCTTGGCTCGCCTATCGCCATCTACGGTGCGGTAGAGGAGAGTTGTACGCCTCCGAGCTTTAGCGGTTTGGACTATAGTGCTACGGAATATACCCAAGGCAATCCGGCTTCGGCTATCTCGGTAACCAGAGCAGAGAATGTAGATTCTTATCAATGGAAATACAGTACGGTTAACGATCGTACATCGGGCACAGAATGCGGAACCGGGCCTTCCGTAACTCCTTCTACAGCAAGCACCGGCACATTGTACTACTGGTGCGAGTTGACGAACGGATGTACAACGGTTAAGACTTCGACCGTAGCAGTCACAGTAAGCGCTTTGGCATCTAATCCGACTGTAACGTGGAGCGATGTGAAACTCAATGGCGCGGCTACAACGGTTAATTATGGTGGTGGCAAGTATGAGTTACGCGCTACGGTGAACGAGACCGGCTGGAGCGGTACATTGGAATCGTCGATGATCACGGCTCCTGCGGGAATCTATATTCATAATATCGGAACCGGAACGGAAGCCGACAAGAAATATATTGAGTTCCAGTTTGACGTAACGACTGCTTTTGACCGTGAGGAAAATGAGACAATCGGCTTCCACTTGTCGTTACCGTCAATCAGCGGTACCCCTAACTGGAATGCGTTGACTTCGGATAAGCAGGTAGAGTATGAAGCGTGCGACGAAGGCGAAGGTGCAGCAGGTCAAGTAGCCATACCGCTAACGTCCACCGCTCAAACATCTGCGTCGAATCCGCAGAACTATTGGGAAGTAGCTGAAGCAGGTTGGTTAGCATTCAACTATGGTAGTGCAGTATCCGTATTACCGGCTGCAACCGCATATAGAACCAGTGAAGTTGACTTTGGTTATTATGTGGCTTCAACGAATAAGAAAAAATGGATGTTCCAGCCGTATATTGCGGGTGTGAACAAAGTCCGTGTAGCATTCCGAGCTGCCGGTAATCTGAGTAGCGGACAAGCTTCGGTAAGCAAATTCTACTATGATACCGAGTATTTCTCTTCACCGGGTAGTCACGAAAATCTTATCGGCGATGTAAGTGCCAACCAAGCTACCTATACTTCCGGTGAGAATGGTTATATAGAGTTCACTGTGCCGGAGATGGCTGCTAATAGTTACGGCGCATTTGAACTGGCGAATAGTAGTATAGAAATATACGGTATTGTTCTTTACTCCGAGAATACCGGTAGCGGTGGTACCATAGAGACTGATCCCACCTGGTCTGGCGGATTGAATAAAGATGGTTCTTCGGTAGTTGAAAGGGCTCAGGGCGCTGCGAACTTCACTTATACCATCTCCACGACGACAAATACCTTAGGAGGTATTACCTATAGCAGTAGCAATCCGTCGGTAGCAGAGGTAAATGCGACGACCGGTGAGGTACGTATTACGGCTACGGGCGAGAGCACGCAGACCGCAGTAATCACGGCTACGTTGGCTCGTTCGGGTTGTTATCAACCGGCTACACGAACCTATACCGTGAGCGTGACCGGAAACGCATGTACCGACCCGATCGGAACGATAGCAGCCGAGGATCTGGGTTGTAGCGGTACGCAAATGACCTTCAGCGGCTATGCTGCCGGCGCAACGATTCAGTGGTACAAAGACGGTAGCCCGATAGCCGATGATGGCGGAGACGCCAATGTTTATACGGCTACAGCGGCAGGTAGCTACTATGCCGTAGCTCATTTGAACTGCGATCGTCAGTCGAATAGCATACTGGTTACCGCTGCGGAGGTGGATGCCGACCGCGTAGTAGAGAAATGGTATATCAAGAACGGTCGTCTGACGCCGGATATCAAACTCTGGACGCTGGATGAGGGTTCGCACCTCGTGAGCGTAGCATGGAGTCCGTCCAATGCAACCGGTCTGAATCAAGAAGGCGATATCTATGAGTCGGACGGCGCCGTTTATCTGACCGGTAGAGCACCGGGCAGCAATGATACCGGCGAGGATAAATCCTACACGCTGACGCTGACGATCAATAACGGTTGTACCGGTACCGATCCAACGACATTGGGCGATGCATCCAAGCAGATCACAATCATTCACCAGAAGAATACCGACAAGCACGTATTAGCATTCGTAGTAACCGGTAAGCAGAATGGTGGTTTCACGGAGAGCATTCCGGCAGCGCAAACAACCAGCGTAGACCTCTACAACGAGATTGCAAAGAACTTCGACGTGCTGGCTACCAATATCTATGCGACGGATGATGAGCAGAAGATCAAAGAGTACTACTCGCAGTTCGATATCATCTGTATCACCGACTATCCGAATACCAAGACGAAGGGTTCGCATAGTGTAAGTTATTCGGACGCAATCGGCGTCATGGTAGATATCCGTCCGGTATTAACGATGGAGGCATGGGTAAGTGGTCTGAGCAACTGGAATAAGAAAGGCATCAGCGGTGACCCGAAGAGCCCGTCGACCCGTCAGTACACGATGTTGCTGCAATGTAAAGACCACGAGATCTTCGCCGGAACGACGCTAACCGAGGTTGGAGAAGGCGACGAGAAGATGTACCGCATCCACATGGTAGATGAGACCCTGCATCCATACGATACTTTGGATGCTAACTACGGCTCCGGCACGCACGAGAGTAAGAAGGGTTATCGCTATGGCTCCTATCCGGCTCTGCAAGGCTTTACGTTCAGTCAGGCGATGTTAGATGCCGATCTGCTGCCGTTAGGATTGATTGACGATGGCGCCGGCAATGACCTGCAGGTAGGTCTGGAGCGTCAGCGTGAGATGAGCGCACGTATGATGGTACTCGGTATCAACAGCACCGCCATGGAGCGTCTGACGGACGATGGCGAGCGTATCGTAATCAATGCACTGAAGTACTTGATGAAGAAGAATGCAGAGGAGATAGCCGACTGCTCGACCTCGTTCGTTGGTGGTGCAGAAGGAGATGCAGATAACTGGATGAATGCCGACAACTGGACCGGCAACACCATTCCGGATAAGACCCAGAAAGTTCGTATCCTTGCGCCGTGCACCGTTCCGGCAGGCGAGAAAGTGCACGTAGCAGGTGTGCTGATAGCGCCGAATGATGGAGGTACGTACAATGGCGGTTCTACTCCGACAAGCGGTAGCCTGACTATCGCCGCCGGCGGTGCGCTGGTAGTCGATGGAAAGGTAGAGGCTGTGACCGCTCCGGCATACAACCGTCCTCGTGCAACTACTCCGGCAGATCTGACCATTTTGTCCAGCTCAGAAGCACAAGGTGCACTGATCTTCGATAACTCCGAAGGTGAAACGCAAGCTACGGTAGTGGTTCATAGTTCGGCGAATAAGGATGAAGGCACACGCAACTGGCAGTACCTCACCAGCCCGCTACAGGAAACACCGGTAACGGAGTTCTTCTACGGAGTAGGTACCTATACCTATAAACATAGTGAAGCAGATGGTGGATGGGTACGCTATAACTTAGGAACTACCTTCCATGCATTCGATGCTATCGGTTTGACCCAAGAGGCTGCGAAAGACTTTGTGTTCTATGGACCTTTGGCTCCAACAGGAGAATGGAATCTCTCGCTAACACATGCCCATAGTGGTAATAACCTCTTCGGTAACAGTTGGACTGCACCAATTGATTTGAAGGCTTTGGTAAGAAACACTGATTTTGATAGTAATATAGATTTAGATTTGGCTATCTATAATACCGGTGCAGATAAGAAAAATGGTGCAGGAGAATTTGACCAGGCAGATAACGCAGACAATACTCCGGGGACGTGGCATCATATACCGCTGGAACTCGCTACGTTGGAAGATGCCGGATGGATGGGATTGACGGTTATCCCGGCTTATCAGGCATTCCAACTTAAAGCCACTGCAGCTGCAACGCTGACTATTGATTACGATAAATGCGTACGCGGCTCTGAGTCTAAAAATTATACAGAACCGCTTCGCGCGCCAAGGCGTCGTTCTGCCGGAAGAGCGGATAGCGATATCGAGGCACTGCGTTTGGCCGTATCGGATGCAAATGGTGTAGCGTACATTTATTTGCTGGAAGGTGAACAGTTCACGGAAGGTTATGACAACGGATGGGAATTGTCCTATACTGCCAACAGCAAGTACGGAAAACTCTATGCAATCTCGCCGGAACAAGGTGATATGATGGCTTTGGCTCGCCCATCGCTTGAGGGTACAATGGTAGGATTCCAGCCCGGAGAAAGTAGTGAATATACCATTACATTCAACGAAACCGATGGTTATTATTACCTGAACGATCTGAAGATGGAGCAATCTACGCTGATTCAAGCAGGAGAGAGTTATACTTTCAGTGTAGAGGAGGGCGAATCGGCTAACAGGTTCCTTATCTCATCCGTTCCGTTCAATAAACCGGGTATAGTGACCGGTGTAACGAATCCGAATGCTGAGGCTCCGAAGGCGCAGAAGGTGATTTACAACGACAAGCTGTATATCATTCGTGGCGGTAAGGTATTCAGTGCCGATGGACAGTTGGTTAAATAAAAAGAGTATAGTGAAATAAATATGAAAAAATGATAGAAATGAAAAAGGTAATTGTAATTAGTAGTTTGTTATTGGCTATCAGCTTCACGGCGGTGACACAGGTAGCCGGAGCAACGCAAGGTGTGGAACAAAAAGCATTCGGAGCTTCGGCTCCGAGTGCAACCTTCCAATCAACGAGCAGTATGCCCGGTTCTGGGAGTGAGTATTCGTCTAATCCTACATTGAATGCAGATGGTACGGCAGCGTATCTAGGAGAAGCAAATTCTTCGTCTGAGACAAATCATCAGCCAAGACGTGCCAAAAAAGACGGAGATGAGAACAACCCTGAAATATCAGGTGAAGATAATCCCATCGGCGATGCTGTCCTTCCCTTGGCTTTGATGGCACTCGCCTTTGGCGCAGTAGTCGCTGTGCGACGCAGAAAGGCGGCGTAGGGCTGTTCGCTCAACAATGAGCGAAAGATGCAAATGATAATAGCCTGCAGGTTTCGACTTGCAGGCTATTGTTGTGGTTTTGTTAGTCCCCAAATGGTACAAAAGGAGCTAAAAATACAGATTATTGAAATTAAATTATTGAATTTGAATAATTAAATTTGCATAATTCAAAAAAAAGTAGTACCTTTGCAGCAAATTTTATAACTATGGAAAAAGTGACCAATCCTTTTATTGTCAGAGGAGCTATTCCTGAGGCATATTTTTGCGACCGCGAGAAAGAAACAGAGCGGCTCGTTCGCTATTTGACGAATGGAAATAATGTGGTGCTCCATGCTCCGCGTCGTATTGGAAAGAGCAAGCTGATAGAGCATTGCTTTGAGCAGTCTGCCATCAAAGGGAAATACTATACCATTTTTGTGGATATACTCCAGACAGGTAACTTGCAAGAGTTCACGTTTGAGCTCGGCAAAGCCGTTTTTGAGGTTACCGCTTCCTTGGGTGACAAGATGCTGAAGCAATTCGCGCAAACGGTACAATCGTTACATGGCGAATATACCATCGATCCGTTTACCGGTTTCCCGAAATTCAGCATGTCGATAGGACATGTGGAAAACCCCGTATATACCATAGAAGAGGTATTTCGTTTTCTGGAGCAAGCCGACAAACCCTGTATAGTGGCTATTGATGAGTTTCAGCGTATAGCTGACTATCCGGAAAAGAACGTAGAAGCCATTCTGCGCACGCATATTCAGCGAATGCGGAACTGTGAGTTTGTTTTTGCGGGTTCTGACCGACATTTATTAGGACAGATGTTCCAAGACTACAATCGTCCTTTCTATGAGAGTGCGGCTATACTGACATTGGAAAAAATAGAGCGCAATAAGTACAACGCCTTCGTTTTGAAGCATTTTGAGGAATTTGGCAAGCATATTGCTTCGGAAGATGTGAATCGCGTATATGACTTGTTTGACGGTAATACGTTTGCTATGCATAAAACATTGCATGTGGCCTTCTCTTTGACCGCAGAAAACGGTGTATGTACTTTAGAAACGATACGTCAAGCGATAGATGATATTTTAGAAGACAATGATTTCACTTATCGTACTCATTTAATGCCTATGGGGCTTTCCCAGAAAGAAGTGCTCTATGCGATTGCGCGAAGTGGTAAAGCGATGCAGATAACGAGTGCAGCTTTTGTCGGAAAATATCGCTTGGGATCCTCCAGCTCAGTGCAGTCTGCCGTTCGTAAACTGAAAGCAGATGGCTGGGTGGCAGAAGAAATGGATCAAGAAGGTCAGAAGTATTATCAATTAAATGACTATTTCTTGATGTTGTGGATACAAAAGAAATACGGACGAGGCTGACCTATGACCTGGCGCTGCGCCGCAGAAAGGCAAATATGTAACTTCGAGGGCACCGACATTTCTTTGCAAGAAATCCCACCTCGAAATTACATTCGCAGAGGTCTGCGAATAACAAAGAAATAGCGAAACTAAGCATTTTATGTAAACATAATGCATTTTTTTCGCTATTTTTTTGTGTATTTGATTTTTTTGTTGTAATTTTGCAGCGGAAAAGAATAATGTGATTACGATGAAAAGACTCTCACGTATAGCGTGCGTGTGCGCGTTCCTAATAGCGATGTGCGCACAGGCGTACGCGCAAGATGGCTCAACCTGTTATCGGGCTATCCCTTTGGGCGATGACTATCATGCCAATATTTCCGGTGCCAAGACCGTATGGTACACAGCGTGGACTTACGACCTGCCGCTGTCGGTGTATTTCATTCCGACCAACCCGTCCGATCCTGAACCCGAGGTGACGATGGATTTCGGCTGTACGCCCGGTATCTATGCCGACCCGATCATCTGTCTGCTGTTCTGTCAGGGCGGTACGTCCTCTATGCCGATGCCGCACAGCCCGAAGCTGAGCACCACGACCATCGACGGCCAGTTCGCGTACTACCTGACGATGGGTAAGACCTACCGCGATCTGCTGCTCAAGATGGGTATAGACTATAACGTGCAGGTGTTTGTCAAAGTGAAGTACAAATCGTCGGGTAGCATGAGTATCGCGCCGGACAATATGTTCTCCAGTTGTATGGACGGAGCCAAGTTCATGCACTTCGGCGACACGATACGCGTGCAAACCGCTACGGCGGACCGCCATGTGGTCGTGCCGTACGTGCAGTGGCAGAACGACTCTATTCTCTATAAATGGCAGGGTTCGGAGCCTTGCCGTCTGCTCGTTGCCAGCGACTGCCGGTTCAACGTGCAGGACGATGGTTCGGATGAGAACATACTCGATATCATCGACCTGCAGCCCGGAGAGGCGTACAAAGTGCCGAGCTGTTCCATCAAGCACTATGTGGGTTTTGTGGACAACGAGGCGGGTATGTTCTTCGCCAAGTGCTACACGACCGGAAGCGGTGTGCTCACCGTGGAGCAGGTGCCGATGGATCCGCCTAACGGCGACGCGGTGCTGCTCTATTATGACAAGAACCAGGTGCTGATGGCGAACGATACCAATGCGCTCTATGCCATTTCGCAGGACTGGAACGTAGCGACGCGCTTCTTCGTGCCGACGAATCATATCTTCCGCATGTATATCGGCAAAACGCCCGGATTCACGCCCGCTACGGCGGATACGAGTTTTACGTTCTCGCGCACGATAGACGGTCATGAACTGATACTCGACGAGAACACGATGAAGGGGCTGTGGTACAAAAAAGCGGCGTCGGAGAACTATCTGTATGTCCGCTTCGCGTGCACCGCGCGAACCACTCTTTTGGCTTCGCAGTGGGAGGCTTCGCCTTGTGTAGCCGCCGTTCCACTGATTAAAAAGAACAGCACGATCCGTGTTAACAATATGAATTACGGGACGAATATGTTCCGGTTCCGATATCTCGATTGGGAAGGCGGCGATATGATTTTTACGTCGCAGAACAGAGGCGCGGGTTGTGTCGTGGCAGTGGGTGACACCTGCTTGTTTGATGCAGCGGTTAGTGACCCTCTTCCGCCTCATGTGATCTATTCCTTCACGGCCTTACGACGTACCACCAGTGCTACCCGGCCTTATACCGTTCCGGCTGAAACGGTGGCTCAATGGCGGCAATACATCGACGAAGACGGCTATCTGTACCTACGTTTTAATTCCGGAACGTCTGCCGGAGATATGGATATCACATCCACCGCTCCGGAGGAAACAGACCCCGTTTATCCGGCTTCGACGGTAGCCATCGAGTGCGTGGACGGTAACCCGGGCAACCTGTCCGTATCCGTTTCCGCGGACCAACATCTGACCGTAATCGATGCGGTCGGAACCACCGTTTCGGAGTGGGACGCGGTGGTCGGAACACCCCATTCGGTGAGCCTTTCTGCCGGATTGTACACCCTTGTCGGAACAGACGAAAATCTGACCATTCAGGTGCCTTAGGGTCTTCAGAAAAGGCAAAATCTGCAAAAAAACAAAGATTTTTTTACGATTTTAGACGAAAAATTTGTGTATTTCGTAAAAAATGAGTACCTTTGTGCCCAATTCTGTTGTGTGCGTACGTGTCGCGCGTCGCACATATACGTGAAAAAGTAATAGAAACAATGACAAACAAACTTCTCTACCGATGGATGATGATGCTGGCAACATGTCTGTTGCTGCCGGTGTCTGTGTGGGCAGAAGAGGAGCCGGTATATGCCGGAATCAACGTAGCGGAAGCAACGGTGATTAACGACACGATGGAGTTGCTGGTTCGTGTCGGGGATAACTATATGAAAGTGGAGCCGGAGCATTTGCCGGCTACATTTGTGTATATTCCCGACAGTGCTTTCGGTCCGCTGCCGACGGCGATCGTAATGGGTGACACCGTTCCGGCATCGGTGGTGTTCTCCGGTTGTCGCATGAGCTGGGTGTGGGAAGTGACGCGTCCGGAAGACGAGACGGCGCAACTGGTGTCGATCGTGGCGCATGAGGATGCAACGGTGATTGTCAAGCCGCTGATGTGTCCGGCAGATGCCGAGACGACGGAAGAGGCGTGGGACAGCTTGCGGTGGCACGAGACGGTTTATACCGAGAGCGGCGACTATACGAAACAGATGACCACCGAGGCAGGTTGCCACTATACGGAGACACTGCATCTGACGATTCATAAGACCTTGTACAACAGCACACCGGTTGTGGAGTGTGACAGTTTCGTGCAGGGCGGGGTGCGCTATACCGAGAGCGGCGAATATGTGCTGGATACGGTAGCGCTGCCGAACGGCGACCGTCAGATCAACAGCCTCGCGCTGACAATCCATCGTTCTACCGCGGCAGAGCTGGTGGTAGAGCAGTTCGGTGCGTACCTGTCGCCGCTGGGTAAGACCTATACCGAGTCGGGCGTCTATACGGACACGACGACCAATACCGCCGGTTGTGATTCGGTGATCACGTTCCGGGTTACGATCCATTCTACAACCCTGGACACGATCTACGAATCGGCGTGCGAGAGTTATACCTTCGGCACCAAGACCTATACCGAGAGCGGTACGTACAACGACACGATTCAGATGCCGGGCGGTGACCGCGAGGTGAAGACCCTCGTGCTCACGATTCATCATGCCACAACGGATGAGCAATATATCCGTAGCTGCGACTCCTACACCTCTCCGCTCGGTCATAAGTACACCACTTCGGGCGATTATACCGAGAAGACGACCAACATCGCCGGTTGCGACTCAACGATCCTGCTGCACCTGACGATAGCACATACCACTTTCGGCGAGCTGACGACCGATGCCTGTCTGTCGTACCGTGCGCCGTCCGGCAAGACCTATACCGAGTCGGGTGTCTATACGGACACGACGACCAACATCGCCGGTTGTGACTCGATCATCACGCTGCGGCTGACCATCATCCCGGACTGCTTTGCGTACGACACGGTTTATTTCTGCCGCGGACTGAACACGCAGCACGAAGAGCTGATCGGTGAAGGACTGATGCGCCGCTATGAGCCGTACACCTTTGAGTCACCGGCAACGTGGGACTATATGGAGGGTGTGATCGTTCGTCGGGACGGTAACCGTACGCTGGTGGATCTGCACCGCGCTGAGACTAATCTGGCGAACCACTACGTAGGCGGATTGGAGCCGGTGGACGGTGTGACATGGAGCTTTCGCGCCAAGGGCGAGACGACCTATCATGCCCTGACTGCCGATGCACAACCGCAGTGGATCAGCTCCGGCGTGGTGGCAATGCAGGTGGTGTTCCTCTGCGGACATACCTACCGCAACGATTTCTCCACCGGTACCGAAGCGCTGGACGAGGTGGAGACAGATGCCCAGCCGATGAAGGTGATTCGGAACGGTCAAGTGGTGATCATCCGCGGCAACGCGGTCTACACACCGCTGGGACAGAAAATACAATAATTAACAAATAGATATTTACATACTTACAGATATTTACACAATGAGAAAACAACTATTGGGAATATGGCTGATGATGGTTACGCTGAGTGTTTCGGCGCAGACGATACCGGACGAGTATCAGGACTGGCCGTGCGATATGCTGCGCGATACCTTGAATCTGCCGTATTTCTACTGCGAATGTCGCGACAACTCCATTCCTTTCGCTTTTCCGGTGGAAATGGAGATTTCCGATACCGTATGGTACACCGCAACGGTGAATGACCTGCGTCAAGGTATATCGGCGTACTGGTTTGCCAACTGCTCGGTGACGATGGAGGTGTATGCCTTCTGCGCCAGCAAGAAACCGACCTTCACGCTGACCGTGGGTGCCAACCAGATGCGCGATCTGGATATGACCAGGATCAACCAGAAGCTGGACGAGATGGGTGAGACGGCGCGTCTGCAAGCAGAGTCGCTGACACCGCACATGCGTGTTTATCCCAACGGCAACGGTACGGGACGCGTCTATTGCTATCCGTACGACCAGGGGCCGCATTCGACCTGCGAGGATCCGCTGCCGTTGCGCATCGGTATGACCTATGTGTGCGACAAAGAGGAGAACGTCTATCGCATGGAGTGGTCGAATATACCGGCTTCCGGCAAATCGTTCGTTCACTGGAAACAGAAACAGAACAAAGCGTGCGAGATATGGCTGACGCTGGACAGTTGCACCGGCGAAGAGATCGGTCGTGCCAACCTGTCCGACTCGCTGCATGTGTATATACCGGATTCGGCGCAACTGGTCAATGCGCGCACTGCACACCGCTCGCTGTGGTTGCACGTACAGCACGCAGCCAACATGACGGGA
>JAFPGA010000010.1 GCA_017423085.1 Paludibacteraceae bacterium
CTGAAACTATCCCCGAAACCGTAGTTGATATGGATATTCATACCCTCGCCGCCTTTCGCCTTCACCGGCAGTGTGATGGTCTCAATCACCACCCCTTTCTTCTTGTCTGCGCTGATCATGTACTCCACATAGCGGTTCGCCACCTCGTCTATCTCTCCTGCCGGCCACAGCCCGCCCGTGGGCACATAACCGCCTTTGACGAGCTCGATATTCTGAAGGCTGAATACGGACAACTGACTACTGAACGGCGTTCCTTTCGCCTTAAAAGCCGCTTGCTTGCCCGAATTCTCGATGTTCAGTGCGTAGGCGTGAAACTCATCCATGCTCGGGAAAACCATCCACGGCTTCATTTCCTCAATGTCGGACCACATGATCAGGATGTACGCTTGCATAGCGACGACCATGCCGCCATTCATACTCGTGTGAGTCTTGTCGCCGCAGTTGAAGTACCGCTCCATACAGGTCTCCTTACCCGCGTACTCGAAGAAATCTTGCGTGCGCGCAGTCATGTCTAAAAACGGCACGCCCATCTCTTCCGCCACCTCCCGCATACAGCGGACGTAGTCCTTGTCCTTTGTACCTTGTACATCGTCACTCTGTACATTTAACCGGTGCCTTCCCTCATCATTGATCTTGCCTTCTGCCGTAAAATACGCCCGACAAACCGGACTCATCAGAATCGGTTTCACGCCCATCTCGCGCGCTTCGTTGATGTACTTACGCAGGTATTCCTTATACGTTGTGTTCGGTTCCGTACCACGCATATCCGTCAGCGTGTCCTTACCTTCCGCACGCAGTCTGGCGTTCTCTACATACACATCCTCACCTTTGCATTTCTCGTCGTTATGCGCGAACTGGATAATCAGATAATCACCGGCTTGCATCTGCGTCTTCACGCTCGGCCACAGGTTCTCTGTCTCGTAGAACGTACGGGTGCTCGCACCGGACTTACCGCGGTTGTTCACTTCCACGGAATCGGGATTGAAGAACGCTTGCAGGTACATTCCCCAACCGCGCTTGGGCGTAGCAGCCGGTTTATACTCCGACATCGTGCTGTCGCCTATTGTGTGTACGCGACGCTTGGCGCCTTGCGTCGGAACCAGCAGCACACTGCATAAAAACACTAAACAGAATATCTTTCTCATGACGGATGGATTTTGGTTATTCCTACATATACTAACAATATCAGGTTCATCATCAGCGCATAGATGATGCCCGGAATAGCGATGATCTCGTTATTGAAAATCAGCGGACTGCATGCAATCGTGATCGCTTGCGCAGCGTTCTGCATGCCGATCTCGATAACCAGCGTACGACGCTCTTTGGTCGTCAGGCGGAACAGCCACGACAGCAACGCACCGCAACCCGTACTTGCCAGTATCAGCACCGACATCGTCAGTCCCAACGAACCGAACTCGTCTATGATCGTCTGCTTGTGCTGGAAGAAGAAAATCGTCACCAGCAGCACCAGTGCCGGCATAGCGATACGTTTGAGCACGTTGTGTATCTTCTCTGCCGCAACCGGCTTGAACAGATTCAACACAAAACCGATAGAAATCGGTACCACCATCAGCACTATGTTCTGCACCAACAACTTACCCACCGGCAAATGAATGCTGACATCTGATAACTGACTACTGACCACTGATAACTGACTGCTCTCCACCACCCAACTCATAATCAGCGGCAGCGTGAACAGCGTGATGATACTGCTGCATGCCGTCAGCGTCACAGACAGCGCCACGTCTCCTTTCGCTAACATCGAGAACACATTGCTCGAACTTCCGCCCGGACTGCATGCCACTAACATAATACCGATTACGAACAGCGGAGAAAGCTGAAATGGGAAATTTGAATTTTGAAATCCTATATTTGAAATCCAAATAATCCCCCACGCAATCAGCGGCAGCAGCACGATCTGTCCCACCAGACCGATCAGCACCGGCTTGGGTCGCTCGGCTATCAATTTAAAATCCGCCGGTTTGAGCACCAAACCCAAATCGAACATCAGCAGCGTCAGTATCGGCAGCACAATAAATATCGTGTTCATAAATTTCTTTATTCAAAACCGGGTGCAAAAGTACAAAAATTTTGGCACATACACAAAAAAATTTGTAGATTTCAAAAAAATATTGTACCTTTGCACTCGCAAATAACAAAGAACCATATGAAAAACGAGCTCAATGCCTTGAT
This sequence comes from Paludibacteraceae bacterium, assembly GCA_017423085.1. GTDB lineage: Bacteria > Bacteroidota > Bacteroidia > Bacteroidales > Paludibacteraceae > Colicola. Next base: position 2,194 of record JAFPGA010000010.1, read on the forward strand.
CATGGAGGCAATGAAAAACCATGACACCGTACGCACAGAATCCCTGCGCGCTATCAAGAGTGCTTTCCTCAACTGGGCCACCAGCAAAGAGAACGCCGGTAAAGAACTGACCGAAGCGGATGAGATCCAGATCATCAAAAAGATGGTCAAGCAGCGCCAGGAGTCGGTGGAGCAATACCTCGCTGCCGGACGTCAGGAACTCGCCGACGCCGAGCAAGCACAGATAACCGTTCTGGAAACCTTCCTGCCTAAAGCAGCCTCCGAAGAAGATATCATCCGTGCCTTCAACGCCGCCAAAGAAGCCAACGGCTGGGAACCCGAGAAGAAGAACATGGGCCTCTTCGTCAAAGCCATCAAATCCGCACTACCCAACGCCGACGGCAAGATGGTTGCCCAAGTCGTCCAATCCCATTTGGCTTAAGGGTGAGGGTGCCATATCAGCCACGTCACACCCAGACCCACAAAAGCGAAACGCGTAGGATCCGATAGATCCGGTTCCGAGTTATAGAGACTGAATCCCGCGTAGGCATCTAACTGCACACGCGGGCGTACAGCGTACGTGATACCGAAATCCAATTCAATATCGTAGTGGGTATAACGATTACCGGTTGCCGGATCCAGCGCATCGGTATCGAACATATTGTAGGATTCAACGAACAGACCCAAGTGGTCGGTTGGCTCAAAATTGACACCCAGCGAAGCGAAGATATCCGGCGTCGGTGCCCATTCGTTCCAGTGCGCACCTATGTCGTAACCGATAGACAGCCATTCCGTCACTTCATTCTCGAACAACAGGTCCACCGAACCGGCTATCGGCATCAGTTGGGCCATAGCGGACGTGACCGGAAGACCCACATTAAGCAGCAAAGCTGTACGCGGCATCCATTTCTGATCCAGCGAACCCCCGCGATGATCGCATAGCAGGATCTTCGTTCCCACATTCAGAAACGCGGGCGCATAGAGATGTTCATCCTGCGTAGCAGGTATAGAGTCCGGATGATCGTTGAGCAGCATCATCCCGCCATATTCCAACCGTAACTCGGCTCGTTTGTGCAAACCGAAACGGAACAGTGTGGTAGGAAGGATCAG
>JAFPGA010000111.1 GCA_017423085.1 Paludibacteraceae bacterium
ACAATGATTAAAGTATTATCGCTTTTCTCGGGCATCGGAGCGTTTGAGCGTGCGTTTTGCCGGATTGGATTGGATTGGGAATTGGTGAACTATTGCGAGATTGACCGCTGGGCGTCGCTATCTTATTCAATGGTCAATCAGTGTGATGAATCGTTGAACCTGCGTGATGTCAGGACTGTTACTGCGGAAACCGTAAGGGACCGCCAGGTTGATCTGATTACATATGGCTTTCCATGCCAGGATATCTCAATAGCGGGAAAACAGCAGGGTTTTGTCAATGACTCCGGCGAGTCCACGCGTTCCGGGCTGTTTTTTGAGGCTCTGCGCATAATTAAGGAACTGCGCCCGCGCTATGCTATTGCAGAAAACGTCAAAGCGTTGACAAGCACCAAATTCAAAAACGAATTTGCCACGGTGCTCTCCTCCCTGGAGGAGGCCGGCTATAATAACTACTGGCGTGTGCTCAATGCCAAAGATTACGGCATACCGCAGAACCGTGAACGTGTGTTTATCGTGTCTATCCGCCGCGATGTGGACGAGGGGGATTTTCAGTTCCCTGAAAAAGAGCCGCTTATGCTCCGCCTGCGTGATATGCTGGAGCCGGCTGAATCTGTGGATGAGAAGTATTATCTCAGTACCGAGCGCGAGGGCGTCCGGCGGCTAATAGCTGAATTGGAGGCCCGTTACAGCCCACCAGCTGTTGCCAAAACCGGAGAAACTCCGGTTTTGTGCCAAATTGGGAACATTGCAAAGGACCCTAATCGCGAACATATCCAGGATCGTATTTATGATCCGTCAGGTCTTGCACCTACCTTAAATACAGTTGGTGGCGGCAATTTGGAGCCTAAGATTACGATTGACGGAACTATCGGCCCGCATGAAACCGATCGGATAACCGGTAAAGATGGTATGGTCCAAACCTTAAAAGCTACCGACTATAAGAACCCGCCTAAGATTGTGATTGACGGTCTTACCCGTGATACGCAGAAACAGAAAGCGAGAGTGTTCAATCCTTCCGGTCTTGCCGCGAGCCTTATCGCTACCGATTATAAGGAACCTCCGCAAATCTCGGTTATCGGTCAGCTTAAGGGTGGAGAGAAAGGCCGCGTAGTTGACCGCGACGGCATCGGTTATACCCTAACGGCAACCGAGTACAAGGATCCGCTGAAAATTGCGGAGCCGGTAATTGTTGGGAGCATGCAGGCGCACGCCGCTGTCAAGACTGACGGCATATGCCCTACCCTTACGGAGGCTATGGGCATGGGTGGAGGTCAGGTTCCGGTGCATACCTACGGCGTGCGCATCCGCAAACTAACGCCGCGTGAGTGCTGGCGCCTTATGGGCTTTATGGATGAAGAGTTTGACCGCGTTCACGGTATCTCTAATTCGCAGCTGTATAAGCAGGCAGGTAACTCGATTGTAGTCAATGTGCTGTCTGCGTTGCTGTCACAGTTATTTTATAGGGAATTAGTATGATCACACTTAAAAACTACAAAGACCATAAGCCGAAAAGGATCAGTTTTGAGGGC
>JAFPGA010000112.1 GCA_017423085.1 Paludibacteraceae bacterium
ATACGCCAGTCTTCACTTGCATTCTGAGCAAATGTCATTACGCTGCAAAGCATTGCAAACGCAAAAAGAAAGATTTTTTTCATTTGAGAGATTGTTTGGTTAGTAATAAAAAAGTTTATAATGGGTGATTATAATTGGCTCATGACCACTTCACCGACAGCTTGGAGGGTGGATTTGGATATATTAGACATGTTATCCTGACGGGTGTGCCACCAGAAGGGGAAGCCCGTTGCGTTGCGCATGTCGTAGTGTATCACATCCACACAGGGGATGCCGGCGATCTCGTTGATGTAATAATGGTCATCGGTAATGGGGTACGAGTGTTCGTTGGAGAACATAGCGCCGTAGCCCAGTTGTTTTGCCGCACGCCAGATCTTCTGCTGATAGTTCTCGGCGTACTGGGTGGAATACATCTCCAACGGGAAAACGGCATCGGGCGCACCAATCATATCAAGCACTATGCCGTACTGATAAACAGGCGCCTGGTTAGCAAGCGCTTTCTGCGCATAACTGGTAGCCCAAAGTTGGGAACCGAGACACCAGGTGTCTTCGCGCTCTGCGCCGGTGTAGAGTTTAGGCGAACCGGAGTCCTCGCAATCGAAGAAGATGATGTCAACAGGGATTGACATACTATCCCGCAAGCCGAGTTGGCGAGCGACCTCAAGAAGCACTCCAACGCCGGACGCGCCATCGTTGGCACCCGGGACATTGTAGAAACGGTCGGCGTAATCGGGTTCTTCGTCGCACCATGGACGGGTGTCGTAGTGTGCACCTAATAATATACGCGGGCGCGTAGCGTTCTCGGGGGTGCTGAAATGCGCGATGATATTGTATATCTGCTGCATGTTGCCGCGGTAGTCGGGCATTTGTCCTTTCTGCAGTTCAACCTCAGCACCGCATGCACGGAGTTGCTCAATGAGCCACACTGCACATTGCGTGTGCGCAGCACTGTTCGGCACGCGCGGACCAAACGCCATCTGTTTCTCTATATAGACATACGCGGAGTCGGCACAAAAGGTCGGCCGATCTATAGCGGCTTGCTTCTTGCCGCAGGAACAGAACAGGCACATAATGCCTACTCCTATCAATAAAAATCTTTGTACTTTGTACATCGTCACTTTGTACTTTATTTGATATTCGTTTCGCTGACAGAAGTGTGGTTTTGGATAGCTCGGATAGTATGTGCGATAGAAACAGCGAGTGTCTCGATATGCAGTTTGGAACAACGGCTCGGGTCGATGGGCAGGGAGTCGGTGCAGATGAGTTCTTCGAGTGCAGACTCCTCGATGCGCTGGCATGCGTTCCCGCTGAGCACACCGTGCGTCACAACGGCGCGAACGGACTTGGCTCCACCCTCTTTCATCACCTCAGCCGCTTTGCAGAGTGTTCCCGCGGTGTCGGCGATGTCGTCGAAGATGACCACATCCTTGCCGTACACATCACCGAGCACACGGATCTCGGACACTTTGTTGAAGTCCGGACGGTTCTTATAGCAGATCACCATCGGCACTTCGCGGTCGGTCATGACGTGCAGTTTCTTCGCGAAGTTAGAGGCACGTTTGGAACCGCCCACGTCGGGCGAAGCAACAATCAGTTTCTTGAGGTTGAGCGCCGCGATGTACGGAGC
>JAFPGA010000113.1 GCA_017423085.1 Paludibacteraceae bacterium
CCGACATAGGTACGGAACACGCGCAAAAACTGACGCTCTCCCCAACAGGCGACAGATGCCATTTCGGCAACGGAGATATTCCCTTTCGCGTCATCGCAAACGCTTACAACCTTTCGGATACGTGCGTAGTTAGCGTCCTCTTTATGCGGCAGATGACCTAAGAAGAACGCGTCTAACAACGGTGCTATCTCTTCCGCCGCAGGCGTGAGTTTGAAGATCCGGTCTAACTGTAACAAACCTTCATCGTTATACTCCTTCGCCGTTAAAACCTTACCGGACAACTGCTGCAGGTCTATTCCCAACAAAGCATGCATCGCACCCGGTTCAAAATCCAACAACATACCTTCAAACCAGCCGCTGAGCGTCGTCAGACCTATCGTTGTCTGATTAGAACCCAGCAATATAAGCCCGTCCGAATGGACACCATCGACTTCCACCTCTGTATTACGCATAAACACGAAACTGCCGTAGTTGGGCAATAGAGGCTGCACATGCTTGCCGTTCACAAAGCGCGGGTCATCCGCAGGCGGAGTCATCATATCGGTCGAACCTTCCGCACGCACGAACACATAACGCGATATATAAGGTCGCAGTGCCTCCGTCGGCGGGATAATTTGAAAAATCATTTTTTCCTCAAATAAATATAGAATGTTGTTCCTTTGTCGGAAGTATCGAATGTGATTCGTCCGCCGGAAGTCTCAACGATATGTTTGGATATAGCCAGCCCGAGTCCGTTACCGTTGGACTTGGTGGTGAAGTTCGGCTGGAAGATACGCGACTGGATCTCTTCCGGGATACCGGTGCCGTCATCGGAGATGGAGATCTGCATCTCCCGGTCCGAGTAAGCAGCGTTGAGCACGACGATGATGTCGGTCGGCGAAGCCTGGAGCGCGTTACGGATGATGTTGACAAACACCTGCGATATCTGCTCTTTGTCCGCCAGGCCGATGACGCCCGAGTCTGCACCCACATAACGAATCGGTATCTGCTCGTCGTTCGCGCGGTGGAGGGTGATGACGTTGGACAGCTTGTCGGCTATATCCACTTCGGTAGTCACCACCTCAGGCTGTTTGGCGAACGCAGAGAACGACTGCGCGATGTGCGCGAGGTTGTCTATCTCGGAGATGAGCATCGGCGTTGCTTTCTCAAAATACGCATCGAACTGCTCGGTGCCGCGCAGACGCTGCAGTTTCTGCACGGACAGTTTCATCGGCGTCAGCGGGTTGTTGATCTCGTGCGCTATCTGCCGCGCCATCGTCCGCCAGGCACCTTCACGTTCGGAGGTCGCCAGTTGGGCTGCCGACTCCTCTACCCTGTCCACCAGGATGTTGTAACGCTCAACGAGAGCGCCTAACTCATCATGGTACGGGTAGTCGATATGGTTGTTCTTGGCTCCGATCTCAAAATGACGCATCTTGTCCGTGAGGGCAGAGAGCGGCGCGGTCATACCCTTGGCTGCCCAGAAAGCGAAGAACAGCGACAGCAGCAGCACAATGATGTACGGCGGCAACAGACGGGCCAAAAGCGCATCGACTTGCGCATTGCGCACCTGTTCGCTCAGGAAATACGGCACGGCGATGTAACCGATGGTGACGAACGAACCGTTGTGGAACGGGATATACGACACCAGGTACGGGTGCGAACCCACCTGCTCGTAGCACACGATCGCGCGTTCCTCGGTGAAGAACGCTTCGGGTGCCATGCGACGCGAGAGGATACCGCTGTTGAACAGCACCGGAGAAGAAGAGGCGATCAGTTCGCCCGACAGCGAATAGACATGAATGTCTTGGTTAAGGTCCACCGCCAAGTCGTGCAGATCAACCGACAGACCCGTCGCGTTCGCACTCGTCAGCGGCGTGTCCCAGTAATAGAGCGAACGGAGATACGACTGGATATACTCCGAGCGCATATGGAGGTCGTGCCGCTGATGCTCCTCATAATTGGTGTGCACATAGCGGATAGACATGATAAAGATATAGATGAACACCGCCAAGACCGGGGTCAGGATGATGTACATGATACGCGTGGAGAGACGCATGTTTCGGACACCGCGGTTTCTGATAAGACCGATGATGCCGATGAGTACCACCAGCCCGAACAGCACGTGACACAGCACAAAGTACAGGCGCGAATGTGTATAAGGACGGCTGGTGTTCTCATACAGACGGCGGAACGAGAAAGTCTGTGAAGCAACGGCCTCAATGTCGGAGTATTCCTCTATCTCCTTGTAACTCAGCGGCAGCACCGTGAGCACATTGTATATACCGGCTTTGGTCCACCGCGCTTTGGTCTGCGCATTGCGAAACGACATGTCACGCCAGGTGTCGTAGGTATTGAGGAACACCTCATCAGACGCAAGACGGTTGCTCGACCAATAGACCAACTGGCGAGCATCGAAGATATAAAAGAGCGTGTTCGGGTCTTTCTCCGCGATCGTGCGGATAGTGTCCAGCGAAGAGTTATGAATCAGCGCCTCGCACAGCACCGCTGTCTGCTGCTCTGCGTCATGCTGACGCTTGGTCAGACGCTCCTCATCCGACGTACACGACACCAGCACACACAGGCTCATCGCCAGCATCCAACACCCTATATATCGCCTTATAGTTCTCATTCGACTGCAAAGGTACTACAAATTCTGCACATATGCAAATTTTTCAGAGATTTTTTGTCAGCAAAGTATAAACTTTGCGATGACAGAAAGTCTTTGGGCCATGCGGATAGCGTATGCTCCCCTTTCGGAGTAACACGCCCCCTTCGTGACGGATTTTTGCCGAAATTACACGTGTTTTATGCTTCGCGTACACTCACATATATAGCGAAAATCAGACTAACGAGACAGAATCGAGAGAGAATCGAGTTGGAGGTATGTCGGAGTCAACACATGGTCATTACCTACTCCGGCACACATTATGTATATATTGTATATATCCCGTAATTTTATACCTCTCCATTTAAGAGATAGGTCTGTGTCGCTAAGAATTAGAGTTTGAACTATGTACCACGCTAAATTTGTCTTTCATTCGCAAAAATGGCATTTCAAAATACTTGTATGATAGCGACGCAAGACCTATTGTTAAAACTGTAATAGTAACAAATACTACAACCGTTGCAACATTATTTGTCATAAATCGTGCAGGTTGGACTATACGTGTCAATACATATATCAGTAAAGGATGAATAACGTATATACCATATGAGATCTGTCCTAAATAGTTCATTACTTTGTTTTCTAATATTGGCTTTCTCAACAAGCCGGCAACAATTACAAGAAGTGAAATTGATGCTATATATTCATTTCGTAATGGCGAAGGAATATAATTTGCATACAGACCAGATGTAAAGAAAAGAATCCACGCGATAATTGCCACTACCGGATGTCCGCATAGTTTGCAGAACCAATCTGTTTTCCGATGATACATAATTGCCCCCATAGCACCAATCATCATACAATCAATATGCCTAGAAATCCACACCTAATGGATTATGGCATATTTGTTGTGTTCACAGGCAATAGTGAACGCTTTATCCCGACTTCAGAAATCAGTTTCTCAGGCTTTTTTCTAGAACGCGAAATAATAGTAATGCTAGTTATTTAATATGTTATAGCGCAACACTTTGCGCTCGTTTATGTCGTATTATGTTTTTGCTAGTATCATTGCTCTCTTACCTCCCCGTGTGCTTACGTTGTACTATCCCGTAGCGACTCTCACCGAAGGATCACCACAGCATGACCCAAGGATCACCACAGGATGACGCAAAAAATACCATTATTTTGTAACTCTTACTATATATATACTTTGTATATATATACTTTCTTGCTGTTTTACGTCTGCAATCAACGACCGGTTTTTACGCTATCAGTAGCAGCTTATTTTACAAATCGCCTGACCATCCGTGACCGAGATCCCAATGCTCATCATATCGGAATTCAAAATATGGCAAGGCAAAGTATTTTTCAATTAGTTCGGTCAGTTCTTCCTCTCTATCTTTTGCCCACTGACCGACAAACACAATAAACTTATCAATATTCCATGCTACGCGCCCGCGCGGAACTTGCGTATAGTCCCCGCTAAACTTAGTCGGCTCATGTTTGGCCACGGCACGGAAATACTGCTTTTGCCAGATTTGACGATGCAAAGTCTGATAGTTAATAAACGGCAGACCTTTCTCAGCTGCCTCTTCCACCATCTTTGGAGTCAGTTCCTTTTTATAAACGCCGAAAAAATCATGTTCCTCGGGATCATACCAGAAAATGCCTACTGATGGCATCGGCTCATCAAAAGACTTCATGTCCGCCATTACGGCCTCTTTTTCGCTATGTGATAAAGCTGTCATAGTATATCTCAAACCTTTGCGGCTGCAAAGGTACAAAGAAATTTTGATATATGCAAGATTTATTGGCAAAAATGCGGAAATATTTGCATATATGCAAAATTTGTTGTACCTTTGTGCCCGCTTAAGACGAAACAAACAGATGATTACACAACATTTGATACAATTATTGACGGCGTTGCTGCTGGGACTGCTGACGATACTTGATCCGTGCACGCTGATGACCAGTATTACCGCCATCGGATATATCGACAAGGAAATCAACAACAAACGGCTGGTACTAACCAACGGACTGATGTTCGTGTTGGGCAAGCTGGTGACGTACGTGCTGCTCAGCATCCCGTTCCTTATGGGCGCACAGACCGAAGCCATCGAGCACCTGTTAGGTCATTGGGGCGAACCGATATTAGCGGGCTTCATGCTTATCTGCGGTGCGGTGCTGCTGTTCAGCGGACATCATCACCACGAGCATGACCACGGCATCAGCAAATGGCTCAAAGAGACGGACAGCAAAGAGAGTTGGCTGTGGTCGTTCTTTCTCGGTATCTTCTTCGCGATTGCGTTCTGCCCGCACCGCCTGGTGTATTTCCTCACGATGATCGATATCACACTGACGCTGCCCGGCAGTTGGAACTGGGTCATGCCCATCGTCTTCGGTCTGGGTACCGGTCTGCCTATTATGCTGATTGCGTGGTTGGTAAGCTACAGCGCCGTGAGCATCGGCAAGCTAACCAGCAAGATGAGCACGTTCGAGAAATGGTTCCGTCATATATGCGCGGCGCTGTTCTTGATTTTGGGCGTGTATCTGGCTATCCATTGTGTATTGGAGTACCACCATCACGATCATTGTTGTCATCATGAGCACACCGAACTTTCGCTTTAAGCAGTTTACTGTCTGGCACGATAAGTGCGCTATGAAAGTGGGCACGGACGGCGTGCTGTTAGGGGCGTGGACGCCGGTCCATTTACCATTTAATCATTTACCATTTACCATTTTGGATGTCGGCACAGGCTCAGGACTCATCGCGCTGATGTTGGCACAGCGGTGTCCCGAGGCACAGATCGATGCGATCGATATTGACGAAACGGCAGTGGAACAGGCAAGAGAGAATGCCCAAATTTCAAATTTCAAATTTTGTTTCGCGACTGCAGGACTGGAAGCCGCAAACAAAGTACGATTTAATCGTAAGCAACCCGCCCTATTTCCAAAACAGTCTCAAGAATCCGGACAAGGGACGTGAGTTGGCGCGACACACGGACACGCTCTCGTACGCAGAGCTGATTCATCACAGCGTGCGGCTGTTGAACGAAAACGGGCAGTTGGCACTCATCCTGCCGGCAGAAGCGGAGACCGAGATACGGGCGTTGGCTCAGAACGCCGGTTTGCACCTCACGCGCGCTACACGCGTATATAGTAAGGAGAACAAACCGCCCAAACGCGTGTTATTAGCCTTCAGCATTCAGCCAGGTCAGACCTGCATCAGCCCTATTGAAGACACGCTCGTCTTAGAGGACGAAAAAGGCGGCCGTTCAGCCGCCTATTCGGAATTGTGTAGAGAGTTCTATCTCTAAACTTTAAACTTTATTTAGCTACATTGACTGCACGTACCTCACGGATGACAGTCACCTTGACTTGCCCCGGATAGGTCATTTCGTCTTGGATACGTTTAGCGAGGTCGAAGGAGAGGAGTTCGGTATCCTTATCGGAGATCTTATCCGCACCTACGATGACGCGCAGTTCGCGACCGGCCTGGAGTGCATAGGTCTTAACGACACCCGGGAAACTCATTGCGAGGTTCTCAAGGTCTTTGAGACGCTTCACATAACTCTCCACGATCTCACGACGTGCACCCGGACGGGCACCGGAGATAGCATCACACGCCTGTACAATCGGTGCAATAAGCGATTTCATCTCACACTCGTCATGGTGTGCGCCGACAGCATTGCAGATATCGGGTTTCTCTCCGTATTTCTCGCACAGTTTCATACCCAGTTCTGCGTGCGGCAGTTCGACGTCATCGTCTGCGACTTTACCTATATCGTGCAACAAACCGGCACGCTTGGCGGCTTTGACATTGAGTCCTAACTCACCGGCCATCGCCGCACACAGGTTAGCCGTCTCACGGCTATGCTGCAGCAGGTTCTGTCCATAGGACGAACGGTACTTCATCTTACCCACCAGACGCACGAGTTCCGGATGGAGACCGTGGATACCAAGGTCGATGGTGGTACGTTTACCCACTTCGATGATCTCGTCTTCCACCTGTTTGGTCACTTTGGCTACCACCTCTTCGATACGTGCCGGGTGGATACGTCCGTCTTGCACAAGCTGGTGCAACGACAGGCGCGCGATCTCACGGCGTACCGGATCGAAGGCGGACAGCGTGATGGCTTCCGGCGTATCATCCACTACGATCTCTAC
>JAFPGA010000114.1 GCA_017423085.1 Paludibacteraceae bacterium
AGCTGGAATTCATCCCGATAACTACCGCGTAGTAGTTTTCAAAGATATGTCTGACGGTACTCAGTTCTTCAGCCGCTCTACAGCCGCTACCAAGGACACGATCGAAATCGACGGCGTTAAGTATCCGCTTATCAAGCTGGAGATCTCGAACACGAGTCACCCGTTCTACACCGGTAAGTCCAAACTCGTGGACACCGCTGGTCGTGTGGACAAATTCATGTCCCGCTACGGCAACCGCACTCGCAAGTAATCTTGCGACTCAAGGGGCAGGCTCGTCCTGCCCCTTATTGTTTAACTTCTTAGGACTCCTAGAAGAAAATCTCAAATCTTAAATCTAAAATCCAAAATGAACAAAGTTCTCTGGCGCGCACTTGGCCGCAACACCATCATCTCCATCATCCTTTTCGGAGCCCTTTTGGGTCTCCTCTATGTCGCGGAAATACTCTTCCCGTCCTTGCAGGGACAGCTCATTCAATTCGGTGATCCGTCTTGGGTAGTCGGTATTCCGGCATCAGTAATCGGAGTAGCCTATATTTTAACCGTTCGGGATCCGCAGAACTACACGGGCTTCTATGCCGGTATTCTTATGTCAATCCTACTGGGGGTACAGTTCGTCCTACGAGGAAAAGGAAGTGCCGATAGTGCCTTCCTGTTCTTCTTTGTCTTCATCCCCTTCCAGATGATGTCCATCTATAAGTGGAGCCGATCCAAAGACGACGGAGGTGCCAGTTTCGAACCCAAGTTCCTCGATACACCGCGTTTGTTGATGTCGATTGCGATGCTGATCATTATTACAGCTGGCGATTATCTGATGGCAACATATATCTTGCAGGAAAACGGTCTGACGGAGAATATGGTTCCTAAATTATTGAGCGGTTTGCTCATCTCTTCGTCCTTCTTGGCAAACTATTGGTTGATTTACCGCAAGACCGACAGTTGGATTTATTGGCTTCTGTATAGCCTTGCCGGTATAGGTCTGTTTGTCCTTATCCGGAATCCATTCTCTATCGTGCTCTTCACGTTCTTCCTGGTGATCAACTCGATGGCCGGCATCGCCTGGATCAAGGCAACTAAGCCGGAGAACCTCAACTGGGCAAAAATCTTTGTAAAGAAATGATTAAACGAAAACAAGATACTGTATTAAAAGTAGCGGAGGAAGCTTCGCTCATGGACTTTCTTATGTCCAAGATGGGCGGAATGGCGCGTTCGTCGGTGAAGCAACTCCTTGGCCAGCGTCGTGTCAAAGTGGGTAACGCTATTCAGACACGCCATGACTTCGCGCTCAACGCGGGTGATGTAGTCACTGTCTCTTCCGGTCGCGGTAACAGCCAACTCAACCACCCCAAACTGAAAATCGTCTATGAGGACGACGACCTCATTGTGGTGAACAAACAGCCGGGTCTGTTGACCGTAGCCGCTACGCCGGGTTCATCGGAGACGACTGCCTATTCTATCCTGCGCGCGTATGTCAAACGGCAGAACGCGCGCGCGGGTATCTTCGTTGTACACCGCCTCGACCGCGAGACATCGGGTCTGCTCGTCTTCGCCCGTTCGCAGGAACTGCAGCATTACATGCGCGAGTACTGGCGCGAACTCGTCACCGAGCGTACGTATATCGCTTTGGCGGAAGGTGTACTTGAACCGCGCGAAGGCAAAATCACCACCTGGCTCACGGAGGACAAACGCAATGCTGTCGTCTATTCCTCGCCCGTTGATGACGGCGGCGACATCGCCATCACCAACTATAAGACACTCCGCGTCTCACAAATGACCAATGACCAATTACCAATGACCAATAAATGCTACTCGCTTGTCGAATTGCATTTGGAAACCGGTCGAACCAACCAGATCCGTGTACATTTGGCTTCGAAAGGCTGCCCTGTTGTCGGTGACCGCAAGTATGGTCATGGTAACGAGTCGTCACCTATTGACCGTCTCTGTCTGCACGCCAAAGTGCTGGCGTTCATTCATCCGGTAACGGAAAAAACGGTGCGTTTTGAGAGCCCTGTTCCAAAGGAATTCAATCGCGTGTTGATGTGATTTTTCAATCAAAATTTGCATAATTAAAAAAAAAGCAGTACCTTTGCACAAATTTTGAAAGTTTGCTACCGGTAGATTTCATAGAGAGTATGCATCAGCAGATGGGCAATGAGGCTGAACTGTTGATACGGGCACTGGAAACGGAGCCTGTTACCTCCATTCGCCTTAACAGCAAGCTCGATGTGCTCACGTTTGACTGCGATACGGACGAAGTACCTTGGCATATAGACGGTTACTACCTGAGTGAGCGACCGCAGTTCACACTCGATCCGCTTTTTCACGCCGGGTGCTACTATGTGCAGGAAGCCAGTTCGATGTTCGTTCAGCAAGCTTTGGAGCAGTATGTGGATTCATCCTCTATCGTGTTGGATCTGTGTGCAGCTCCGGGTGGCAAGAGCACGCTCATTAGTGAGTATCTTGGACGGGACGGACTGCTGCTGAGCAACGAAGTGGTACGGCAGCGCGTTTTCATCCTCAGTGAGAATATTCAGAAATGGGGCAACGGCAACACTGTTGTCACCCACAACACCGCAGCCGAATACGGCGAGCGATGCAAACATCTGTTCGACTGTATTCTGGTTGATGCACCGTGTTCGGGTGAAGGTATGTTTCGCAAGGACGAACAGGCGCGCTCCGAATGGAGTCTCAAAGCGGTCAAAGCATGTGCAGAACGGCAACGCAGCATCATGATGGATGTATGGGATGCCCTCAAACCGGGCGGTATCCTGCTGTACTCCACCTGCACGTTCAACGAAGAAGAGAACGAGAAGAACGTGGAGTGGATTGCGGAAACCTTGGGTGCCGAAGTGCTGCCGATTGACTACGAACCCGAATGGGGTATCGTCGAAGGTTCGGTGGGATACCATTTCTACCCGCACAAAGCGAAAGGGGAAGGATTCTACTTATGCGCCATGCGCAAGTACGACGGCGCCGTCGATACCGTCAAGATCAAAAACCCAAAGAAAGAAACAGCCATGCCGCATCCCGAATACATGCCGGTAATGCGTTCCTGGCTGCAGCACCCCGACGAATGGGCGATCCGTTATTCGGACCGCTTTGCAACGGCTTATCCGCTCAAATACAAAGAAATCATCGATTGGTTGTCCACGCAACTGACCTGTATCTCCACCGGCTTCGGTTTGGGTGAAGAGCGTGGTCGCGGCATCGCACCGCAGCACAGCCTGAGTATGACGAAAGAGTTGCGTAAAGAAGCGTTCCCGAATATACCGCTGACGCGCGAACAGGCACTCAGTTATCTCAGGACTGAGGCTTTGATGCTCGCCGGTGTCCCCCTCGGCCTCGTCCTTTTGACTTATGAGGGTGTCCCCCTCGGTTTCGCCAAGAACGTCGGGAACCGCCTGAACAACCTTTATCCGAATGAGTGGCGGATTCGCCATCTGTAAGGAACCGTTCTATCCTTTTCCAATAATGCATGTCATCCGGTGAGACAAGCGTCATCGCTTCACCGCTGTTCTCTGCGCGCGCCGTGCGACCGATCCGGTGTACGTAGTCTTCCGGATCATGCGGCACATCGTAGTTGATGACCAGCGGCACATCGGTCACATCAATACCGCGCGACACCACATCCGTAGCCACCAATACTGCCACCTTGCCGTTCCGGAAATCCAGCATCACCTGATCGCGTTCGCTCTGCTCCAGATCCGAATGCATCGCGCGCGCGTCCATGTTTAAGGAGCGTAACGTGCGCGTCAAATCTTTCACACGCTGTTTCTTGCCGGCGAAAATGATGACCTTCTTTAGCTCATTCGTCCCTTCGCCTTTCGCCTCTTGCAGTGTTTTTAACACAGCTTCCACTTTCTTGCCCTCATCAACAAACTCATGCATCTGTTTGATGGTCTCAGGCGGACGGGAAACAGCGATCTGCACTTCCACCGGGTCGTGCAGAATGGTTCGCGCCAACTGGCGTATTTTCGGGGGCATGGTAGCCGAGAAAAGGAGTGTCTGACGGTCTTTGGGCAGTTTGCGGACGATGGTCATGATATCATCGTAGAAGCCCATATCGAGCATTCGGTCCGCTTCGTCGAGAATAAAATATTTGACACCGGAGAAATCGACATCGTAGATGTTCATTTGGCTGAGAAGCCGTCCGGGAGTGGCGATGACAATATCCGCACCGCGTTGCAGTCCCGTGACCTGCGTGCCCCACGCGCCGTTGTCCTTGCCGCCGTAGATAGCCACAGACGAGAACGGCACGTAGTAGCCAAAGCCCTCCATCTGCTGGTCGATCTGTTGCGCCAACTCGCGCGTCGGTGCCATGATGATGGCGTTCAGCTTATCGGGGTCGTGGTTGTCGAATGCCAGATTCGTCAGCAACGGCAATATATACGCTGCGGTTTTACCGGTGCCCGTCTGTGCGCACGAGATCACATCGTGCCCTTCCAGGATCACCGGTATCGTCTGCGCCTGCACAGGGGTACACTCATCGAAATGCATGTCCCACAATGCATCCAACACCTCATCCGATAATGCTAACTCATCAAAATACATGTACGATGTACGATTTACGATGTACGATTACTTCTCCCAGCCGTTAAAGATTTCAGGTCCATACACATTGTCCTCGTCCTTATCATGAAGCGGAGCCCAGAGTTGTGCGAAGAAGGGGTTCTGTTTGGCTACACGATCCCAATGCCAACTGATGGTTGAAAGTTGAATGTTTAATGTTGAAAGACGTTCGTTCATCTTATCCAGCGTAGCCTGATCATATGGACATGGCATGTCGAACGGACTCCAATGACCGCCCAAAAGAATGAGACGACGGGAAGCCTTAAACCGGTTTCCGTTTGCATCTTCCCACATATCGTTCCCAAGGTACTTACCACCGCGGAAAGCCGCAGCCTTGTTCAGTTCAGCATCGGTCAAACTATCCACATCCTTGCTCTCATCGTATCCATGATCCAGCAGAACGGGTGTGTTGCTGTTATGACTCAGGTTCATGCGCGTCCAATCAGGGATAGCCTCATATGCTTCCAGCGTGCCGTAATAAGCTGCTACACGCTTTTCTGCCTTTATTCGGAGAGTCTCCACCTCTTCGTGGCTCATATCCAATTGCTTCATCAGAAGTCGTTCAATACGCTCTTTGTTGAGTGCAAAGCTCTTAGCCGTCCTCACCCAAGTCTGTGTGCCGTGCTCCTCTTTGTTCGCCATCTGACGCATCGCCAACTTGACGCAACGCGGGAACAGTTTGGCAATGTGGGTCTTGGAGGCGAACTTGATTCCCCAAGGCAAGGACTCCGCTTTCGCCATCTGCGCAAAATACTGTTTCACAGGCACGTTGGCGCGGAAATGGAGCATGTCCTCCAACTTGTCGCCGTCGATATACCACATTCCGTGGAAATTGCGGGTGGTGAACCAGTTGGCGTTGAATATCTTCTCCGGCTGGGGACAACCGATGCAGTCGAGCAGCAGACACTCGAACTCATAGTTGGACAGGCGGTACTCGGCACCCGAACCGATGTTGTAATAATTGTTCCAGAACGCAGCCGGCACTTCGGGACGGCAGACACGCTCCAGCAGTCGTCCGCTGTCTTCCACGGTTGCCCATTCCAACACACCGCGAATCGGCACATGGAACATGATTGGGTCGTAGTTTTTCAAAATCGCCGGATAGAGAATGCCCGACTGACGCAGACTCGCCCACTGCTTGATGCCCGAATCGGTGATGATTCGTTCCGCCAGTGCTTTGGTCAGACCGTAGTGGTCATATGCTGATACACAAATCGGGTCACCGGCACGTCCCCAATGCAGCGGTTCGCGGCGGTCGCCCATCTGTGCTACCGAACCGATATACACCACTTTGGGCTGTTGGTCCTCAGGCTGCGCTAACACAGCTTTGGTAATGTTGGTGGCTGCGGTGATGTTCGTGCGCAGCGTCGCCTTCGGACGATAGTCCGCTTGCGGCGACACCATACCGCCTACGTGCAACACGATATCGGCACCCGACACGCCTTTGAGCACATCCTCGTAATTCGTCAAGTCACCCCAGATGATATGAAGTGCCGAACACTGATTGCTGATGGCTTTTAACAGCTCTTTATTCTTCTTGCTCGGACGCGCGAGAATACGTAATTCATATTGCTCCGGGTAACGCAGAATCTCTTGCATACCTGCGTAGCCCATTGTGCCGGTAGCACCGGTTAGGAAAATGACTGTTTTCATTTATGATTTCAGCTTTAAACTTTCAACTTTCAACTTTCAACTTTACGATGCATCCACTTCGTCGCATGGAGCCAGCGGGATTTGGCTTTTGCCCTCATGTTCTCCCGCCATTGTGCCTCTTCTTCGGCTTCGTCCGTCAGGTGACGGTAAGCGGCATTGGCATCGTTGTCGGAGATGACCAGCAACTGGTCGCCCACCTGCAGTTCACTGGCTCCGGTGGGAATAAAAAAGTCCTCTCCGCGCCGCACCATCACAATGAGAGTATGCGGCGGGATTGCCAGTTCGCGCGGCGTGCAGCCCTTGATTAACAGTTCGGGAGTCACTTCCACTTCGCGGGCGGTGGACTGAATCTCTTCCGGAAGATCCAAATCAAAATGCTCCAGGTACTTCTCTTGCTCGGGCGGCACCGCCAGATTCAGTTTGCGCGCCATGAGGGTGAGCGTTGTTCCCTGCGCCAGCAACGAAACGATGGTACACAGGAATATGACGTTGAAGATGATATCTGCGTTCGGCACGCCTTCCGCTTTACACATCACGGCGAAGATCACCGGCACTGCGCCTTTGAGTCCTACCCAACTAAGCATCAGCCGGTCACGGGTACGCCAGCGTTTGAACGGCAGCATACACAGCCACACCGACGCCGGACGGGAGATACCGACCATCACAATACTGATGATCAGACACGGCAGCCACACATCGCGGTGCAGGAACTCCGACGGACGCACCATCAGACCGAGCATCAGGAACATCGCCAACTGGCTAAGCCATGTCAGACCGTTGAAGAACGCTTTGGTCTGCCGTTTGCGGGTGAACTTACTGTTACCAATGATCAGACCGCCCACATACACAGCAAGATAGGTGTTGCCCTGCAAATAATAGGTGATGGCGAAAATGAAGATACACGCCGTGAGCACCATGATCGGATAGAGCGCTTCGTTCGCCAGTTTGACGCGGCGTAGCAGCTGCACCAAGCCTTTGCCTAACACGAATCCTAACACCGTACCCATCACCAACTGCACCACGATTGTCTGCACAATAGGCAGTGCGTCCACATGCTTGGAGCCGGACAGCACCACTCCGATCAGCGTTGTAGTCAGCACATATGCCATTGGGTCGTTGGCGCCGGACTCCAATTCGAGCAACGGACGCAAATCATGCTTGAGACCGATGCCGTTGGTGCGCATGATAGAGAACACACTCGCACTGTCGGTACTGGACATGGTAGCGGCTATCAGCAGCGCCAGCCAGATAGAAACGGTTGTCAGCGCACTGAACCATCCGAAAATGAAATAGACGATGACACCCGTGATGATGCAGGTCAGCAACACACCGACCGTGGCTAATGTCACACCGGGCGCCAGCACAGACTTCACATCGCTCAGCTTGGTATCCATACCACCCGAGAAAAGGATGATACACATCGCTACGGTACTGAGCGCCTCGGCATTCTTCGTATCAATCACTATTCCGTTGCTGCCGACCAGCAATCCGATGCCATCGGCACCGAACAGCATACCGACTACCAGAAACAGCAGCAGCGCCGGCACTCCGAATTTGTAACCGATCTTGTCGGCTACGATGCTAACGAAGAACAGCAGTGATAATATCAGTAGAACAAACTCAACCTGCATCAAGTCCTTACTCCTTATTCCCTTTCAACAGAAACTCCTCAATGATTTTGATGATATCCTCTTTTGGGTACAGTCCTTTGAGTAACATCGGTCTGCCCTCCACGGGGATGTAGAGCACTTGCGGAATGGAACTGATGCCGAACACACGCGCCAGTTCACGCTCTTTCTCCGTGTCGGCTTTGTAGAACACCACTTGGTCGCAGTATTTCTGACTCAACTCCTCCATGATAGGAGCCAAACGCTTGCACGGACCGCACCAAGTCGTGTAGAAATCAATCACGCACGGTTTGTCACCCGCGTACGACCATTCGCGTGCCTCTTTGTAATCGAATATACGGGCGCGAAACTCCTCTGTTGTGATATAAATCACATCATCTGCCATGATCGGCATGGACAGACACAAGAAAAGTAGAGCAACCAATCCTTTCGCCTTAATGAATCGCATAATACTCCAAATTAAAATCGGGTGCAAAATTACTACAAAAAAATCAAATATGCAAGGTTTTTAGCAAAAAAATACCGGTTGTGCTTGCATAAGCGTAGTTTTGTGTTAAAAAGATTGTTGTTTGCAAAGTTGTGCGAACGTAATTTCGGGGGAATTCATTGGAAATGAAGGCGGAGTCCGAAAGTAAGGATTTTTTTATTTTTTTTAAGAAATTGTTGCAACATTGCAAGAATTTTTGTAATTTTGCAGCGTTTTTCTTGAAATAGAATGCTTTGTACGGATATAAATACGGCGTTAGCCCCCTTCACGGCGCGGTACGAACGAGGTGGAGTAGTGGTGGTGATGGACAGTTGTCTGTCTTTCGAAACCGCTTATCCTGTCTTGCGCATAGAGACCGGTGAGGCGCAGAAATCGCTGGAGACCGTGACACGTATCTGGGATTTTTTCTTCGAGCACGGACTGACGCGTAGCGGCTTGGTGATCTGTATCGGCGGCGGGGTGCTGACCGATATAGCGGGCTTCGCGGCTGCTACGTACAAACGCGGAGTCGATTACATCAATGTGCCGACTACGCTGTTAGCCATGATCGACGCGTCGTCAGGTGGAAAAACGGGTTTCAACTACCGCGGTCTGAAGAACAGCATCGGCGCGTTCGCCCAACCCGTCGAGACACTCATCTGTCCGAATTGGTTAACCACACTGCCGGCGGAACAAATGCTCAGCGGCTATGCCGAGATGCTCAAAACAGGGCTGTTAGAGCAATCAGCCGGGTCACACCTGAATCAGCAATCAGATTCGCTCTGGAACCGACTTCTTCAATATGATTTGGACACCATGCCTCTTGATACGCTCACACCGCTGATAGCCGACTGCGTAGCAGTCAAAGAACGTATCGTGGCGGCAGATCCGAAAGAAGAAGGACTGCGCAAAGCACTCAACCTCGGACACACTTTCGGTCACGCGCTGGAAGAGATATCCTTCGTACATCGTACATCGTCCCTTCGTCCTTTGCTTCACGGCTACGCCGTGCTCTACGGTCTGATAGCCGAATTGTACCTGAGTGTCACGCACTTAGGTTGCCCAAGAGAACCGCTGCAACAACTGACACAACTGATGATGTATTACTACGGTCGCCCGCAGTGCAAGTGCTCCGACCGCGCACAACTCATCGCCCTTATGCAGCAGGATAAAAAGAACGAGCGTGCCGCCGAAATCAACTGCACACTCCTTCAGAATATAGGTTCGCCCGTCATCAACCGGATCATCACCCCCGATGACGCTTCCGAAGCCTGGGATTATCTGTTTAGCCTATAAGTACCTATTGTTACCTGGTCTTTACCTACTTTTTACCTGGTTTTTACCTGTTCAGAATTATTTTCTCCTTCACTCTTTCATTCTTTCACTCTTTCACCTCATATGCTTTGACAATGCGTGCCACCAGCGGATGGCGCACGATATCTTTTTCGTTGAACTCGATGATGCGGATTCCTTTGATGTCGCGGAAGCGCTGCATAGCGTCGCGCAAACCGGATTTCTGAGTCGGAGGCAGGTCAATCTGCGTCATGTCACCCGTTACAATCATCTTACCGCCCATTCCCAAACGGGTAAGGAACATCTTCAGCTGCAACGCAGTCGTGTTCTGCGCTTCGTCCAGGATGACCACTGCTTCGGACAACGTGCGTCCGCGCATGAATGCCAACGGGGCAATCTGAATAGTGCCTTTCTCCATGTATTCCGCTAATTTGGCGGCGGGAATCATGTCCTGCAGCGCGTCATACAGCGGTTGCAGATACGGGTCTATTTTCTCTTTCATGTCACCCGGCAGAAAACCCAATTTCTCGCCCGCTTCCACAGCCGGACGGGACAGGATGATACGCTTCACTTCTCTGTTTTTCAGCGCCCTGACGGCTAATGCGATAGCCGTATAAGTCTTACCGCTTCCGGCTGGTCCGACCGCAAAAAGCAAGTCATTCTCTTCGTACGCTTTGACGAGTGCTTGTTGGTTGGTGGAACGGGCATAGATAGACTTGCCGTTCACGCCGTGCAGAATCAGATTATCCGTTGCGCGCTCCGTCGGACGGTCGCCGTGAAGCAGCATCAGGATGTCTTGTTCGGTCAAGCGGTTGTTGCGGATACAAAACTGCTCGCACAACGCAAGGGACTGCTCAAAATGCTCCACCGCTTTCTCCGCGCCGGAGATCTTCACCTGGTACCCGCGTGCGACCACACGCACATCCGGGTGCTGGTTCTTGAGGCAAAGGATGTTCTGATTGTTCACGCCGTAAAAAGTAGGCGTATCCAAACTGTCTGAGAGGGTTACAATCTTGTCTGTTACCATTCGTTTTTCAATTTGAGTACAAAGGTACAACAAATATTTTGAATATACAAGGCTTTTGCAGAAAAAAAAATAAATTATACGCGACCAATTGCCGAAAATTGTGGACAAATTGACGAAAAGGCATCAAAACAGCCAAATTATTTGCATATATAAAAGATTTTATATATCTTTGCGCAGTATTTGAGAAACACCGTTCGGAACGTCAGTCGCGAAGACGTACCGGACAACCACGAAAACACAGTATTCACGAATACAAAAGAGTAATATACCGCCATGTGACAACCAGCACCGATGAGGTGTCTCTTTTTCGTCACTATCC
>JAFPGA010000115.1 GCA_017423085.1 Paludibacteraceae bacterium
ATAGTTAAAGTACTATCTTCGGTGTTGAGAGACCATGTCAAATCATCACCACAAGTACCAGAATAGATTTCCGCGTGCATCATTCCAAAACTTGCCACGAGGACTAATAAGAGAGTAAATAGTTTTTGTTTCATATTTATTTTAATTTTTGAATATTTATTGCTAATACGTGAGCGTGCTAAACCGTCCTAAATCTCTAATGCGCTCTCTCATAAATCATTATTTTATCTTGATCAACATAAGGACGTGCGAAAGATAACAATCCGTCTTCCGACACCAAATCTACTGTTCTGCCGAGTTTGGATTCCAAATCCGTCATCATCTGGAAGTACCGCATTCCGATAGGTTTGGAGTAGTCCAATTTAACCAATATATCCACATCGCTGTCCTTGGTCTCTTCTCCACGCGAACATGAGCCGAAAAGATAAGCCCTTTCGACCGGTTGTGTTGCCAGATACGCCTGTATCTGTGGAATCATTTTTTGTACTTCAGCACTTGGCATAACTTATGCACTTAACCTTTGCGGTGCAAAATTACACAAAATTTTTGATATATGCAAATTAAATTGTAAAAATAAAGCAAAACGGCCACAAAATGTGACCGAG
This sequence comes from Paludibacteraceae bacterium, assembly GCA_017423085.1. Lineage (GTDB taxonomy): Bacteria > Bacteroidota > Bacteroidia > Bacteroidales > Paludibacteraceae > Colicola. The sequence goes on from JAFPGA010000115.1 coordinate 606, forward strand.
ATGCAAGTTAAACAGCCGATTTACACGCGGAGACAGGCCGCGTGAAGAGGCTATTGATGGCAATCCGATTCGCTAAGGAAGGTCTGCTCCTTGCGGATGGTTTTGATGTCCGGCATCTGCTCATAGATCTTCATCTGCGCATCCGACTCTATACCCGAACCCCAGAAATAATACTCTTGAGACTGACCGGATTGGAACTCAACATAGATCTTCCAACACTGTGTTTTCTCGGTGTTACACGAAGTGGTAGCCAAACCCGCAATTGCAAATGCAGCGATGATAAACAGTTTTTTCATACCGATTGATTTTTTTTGATTTATACTAAATGAGTGTTCATATTGTTTTGCGGTGCAAAGGTACAAAGAATTTTTGACATATGCAAGGTTTTTTGAGAAAAATTTAAGAAAAGTACGTGCGGGTTTGCGTATGTCAAAAAAAATGACTACCTTTGTCGCAGATTTATTGTTAACAGTCATTACTATGAAAAAACAGCTTCTTATCTTCGCTGCTTTGGCGGCATTTGTGCTCAATGTTTCTGCGCAGTCCTCGGGATTTGCAGAGTTGGACGAGTGGACCAAGATCTGGAAAGAGACCCAGCAGACCTATTTCGGTTATCCGGTGAACGAACAATCGGCGCTGCACGGCTTCTACGAGTGGTACGTGGCTTCCGGCATGGATGTGGTAAATATCAATAACGCCGGCGACCCGATGGTGGATGAGCCCGAGAACTGGTCCTCGCACTATTTTGAGCGTCAGGTGATTGAATTCTTTGCTCCCTTGTACGGTTTTCAGAAGGACAGTGTGTGGGGAATCGTGACGCACAGCGGAACGGACGGTAACAACCACGGCATTTATTTCGGAGCCAAATATCTGTACAACAAAACCGGCAAAATGCCTATTGTTTATGTGTCGGACGAAGCCCATTACTCCAATTTGCGTATCTGCGATCTGCAGAACCTTGAAGTGCGTTTGGTCAAGAGTGACGAATTAGGTCGCATGATCCCTTCCGAGCTGGACAAGGCATTGGACCACACGCGTCCGGTGCTCATGGTTTTTGCGATGGGTTCTACTTTCAAGGGGGCTATAGATGACCAAGCGGCGCTGAATGCCGTGCTGAACAAATATCCCGATCTGGTTGTTTATCGCCACATGGACGCAGCGTTGTTCGGCGGATATCTGCCCTTCACCAAGTTCAATAATATGGTGAGCCATGAGGCGATGGGCTTTGATGCGATCGCCATCAGCGGGCATAAGTTCTTCGGTATCGACTGCCCGTCCGGTTTGTTCCTGTGTACGCGGGAAATATATGATAATCAGAACAATTTCAACGTCACGTACCTTAACGGAAACATGCGTATGATCAACTGTTCGCGCGACGCCGTGCAGCCGCTTAAGTTCTGGTGGCTTATTCAGACGGTCGGATACGATAATTGGGTAAAGCAAGCGCAACAGATGCTGGAGTGCACTGCGTATCTGAAGCAGCAGTTGGAGGAAATGGGCTGGCCATGCTGGGTGAACAGTTACAGCAACACGGTCTTCTTCAAAAGGCCGGCACCTTCTATCGTGCAGAAATACAACTTGGCACAGGGCTACGATGAGCGGTTCGGCGGTGAGTTGGCGCACATCGTGGTGATGCAGCACGTGACCAAAGAGAAAATCGATATCTTCATCAACGACCTGAAGATGTCATCGTCTTTTTGACGAAGATGCGTTTTTTCATAAAAAAATACGCGCGCGCTTGCATATATGAAAAAAAAGTTGTACCTTTGCGCACTTTTTGTACGCACAGGTGCAGATAAGCGAGTTGGAGATATTGTTCGCGCAACACCCGGAGATACGGGCGATGCAACGCGAATTGGCAAAAGGACGTGAGACACACGTGCTTGTTGCCGGTCTGCACGCGTCTGCACGCGCGCTCACGCTGGCGCAAGCAAATGAACCGCTGTTCGTGCTCTTGGATGATGCCGAAAAAGCGCAGTACTTATATGCCGATTTGAAGGCACTCGGTTCAGAGGTCGGGTTCTTCCCGAGCAGTAAACGCAGACGGACGATCGATGATGCAGCGGTTATACAGCGCACAGAGACGCTTACGACACTGCCGCGTATCATTGTCACCTACCCCGAGGCGGTGGCAGAGGAAGTGCCGAGTAAGGATGAGTTGGCTGCCGTCAGCTTTCAGTTGAAAGTGGGACAGGAAGTGCAGCTGACAGCCATTAGCCATCAGCTTTCAGACTTGGGGTTTGAGCATGTGGATTTTGTGTTCCAGCCCGGTCAATATGCTGTTCGCGGCGGGATACTGGATATATACAGCTACAGCCATGACAACCCTTACCGCATCGATTTCTTCGGGGATGAGATTGACTCGATCCGCGAGTTCGATATAGAGGACCAGCTTTCGAAGAACCGAATCGATGTCGCAGAGATTGTTGGACAAGGGGTTACGGGTTACCGGTTACCGGTTACGGTGACGGACTACCTATCGGAACAGACGGTATGGGTGTCGAATGATTGGAGCGTGGTGAAGTTTAAGTTAGAGGGGTTAGGGGTTACCGGTTACGGGTTACAGGAACGCACCACCATCGAACTGAACGAGAAGAGTACGTTCCCGACGCACACGAAGATCACGTTCGACACCGTGCCACAGCCGGTATTCCATAAGCAGTTTGATATTCTGACCGATGACCTCAAACGGCATATTGACGAGGGCTACAAAGTGTATATATTGGCGGAACAGCAGAAGCAGCTTGATCGCTTGAAGGCGATCTTTGATAATTTAGAGGACGGCTCTACGAGCCTACAGGACGCTGACGCTACAGAGGTTAGGTTTATTCCTATCAACGCGACACTGCATGAGGGGTTTGTGGATAAGGGGTTGAAGATTTGCTGCTACACGGATCATCAGATTTTCGAGCGGTATCATCGCGTGACGATGACGAGCGAGAACGCCCGACGCGGCAAAGCCATCATCACACTGCGCGAGATCAATCAACTGCAGATAGGCGACTACGTTGTGCATTCGGACCACGGCATCGCCAAG
>JAFPGA010000116.1 GCA_017423085.1 Paludibacteraceae bacterium
CGTTTTGTGCTGCAAAAAGCACTCGAACTGGGACTTAAGCCTATCGTGGTGATTAACAAAGTGGACAAACTCAACTGCCGCCCGGATGAGGTGCAGGAAGAGGTGTTTGACCTGATGTGCAACCTCAACGCTACCGACGACCAGTTGGATTTCCAGACGCTCTACGGCTCTGCCAAGCAGGGCTGGATGTCCACCGACTGGAAGAAACCGACCACGGACCTCACGGATCTCATGGATGCCATCATCGAGTATATTCCGGCACCGGAAGAGAACCCCGGCACCCCGCAGATGCTCGTCACTTCGCTGGATTACAACTCCTACGTCGGTCGTATCGCCATCGGACGCGTACATCGCGGTGAATTCAAGGACGGACAAGCGGTAACGCTTGCCAAGAAAGACGGCACGATGGTCAAGACCAAGATCAAAGAGTTGCATACGTTCTCCGGTATGGGACATGTCAAGACGGATGTGGTCAAGAACGGCGATATATGCGCCATGATCGGTATTGACGGCTTTGAGATAGGCGACACAATCTGCGATGCGGAGAACCCTGAACCGCTCAAACCGATTGCTATTGATGAGCCGACGATGAGTATGACATTCTGCATCAACGACAGTCCGTTCTTCGGACAAGACGGTAAGTTCGTCACTTCGCGTCACATCCAGGATCGCCTTAACAAAGAGCTGGAGAAGAACCTCGCTCTCCGTGTGGAGAAAGGTGCTGAAGAGTCCAGTTGGCGTGTCTACGGTCGCGGTGTGCTGCATTTGTCGGTGCTCATCGAGACCATGCGCCGCGAGGGTTATGAACTGCAAGTCGGACAGCCGCAGGTCATCATCAAAGAGATCAACGGAGTCAAGTGCGAACCGGTAGAGAGTCTGACCGTCAACACCCCGGAAGAGTGCAGCGGCAAGATCATTGAGTTCGTCTCCACCCACAAGGGCGAGATGACCAAGATGGAGATGGTTAACGACCGCGTACACCTTGAGTTCACTATCCCTTCCCGCGGTATCCTGGGTATGCGCACCTACGTGATGAACGTCAGCGCCGGTGAAGCCATCATGGCACACCGTTTCCTGGAGTATCAGCCGTGGAAAGGCGAGATAGTCAAGCGTAATAACGGTTCGCTCATCGCCATGGAAGCCGGCACAGCCTATGCCTATGCGCTGGACAAGTTGCAGGATCGCGGTAAGTTCTTTATCGACCCGCAGGAAGAAGTATATGCCGGACAAGTGGTCGGAGAAAACGCCAAAGAGGGCGACATCGTGATTAACGTCACCAAATCCAAGAAACTGACCAACATGCGTACCAAGTCATCTGACGAGAAAGCGTGTCTGCCGCCGCCTATCAAGATGAGTCTCGAGGAAGCGCTGGAGTACATCAAAGAGGACGAGTACGTCGAAGTGACTCCGCACGCAATGCGTATCCGCAAGATCATCTTGGACGAACTGGAGCGCAAACGCGCAGGGCGGGCGTAATGACAAATTAAGAATATAAAATTAAAAATTATAGCATAATGAAAATTGAACAATCTGAATTGAAAGACCTGCAAGCAGTCGTATCTCTGACCATTGAGCCGGCTGACTATCAGGAAGAAGTTGCAAAGCAACTCAAACAAGTACGTCAGAAAGCACAGATGCCAGGCTTCCGTCCGGGTATGGTGCCGGCTGGCTTGATCAAGAAAATGTACGGCAAGGGTATCCTCGCAGACGTGCTGAACAAACTGGTAGGCGAGAACCTGCAGAAGCACATTGAGGACAACAAGCTGCAAGTGCTTGGTGATCCGCTGCCCAACAACGAGCTGACCAAGAACATTGACCTCGACCACGAGGACACGTTTACCTTCGCATTCGACATCGCAGTTGCACCGGAGTTCGATGCCAAACTAAACGGCAAGAACAAACTGCCGGAGTACACCATCGAAGCAACGGAAGAGATGATCAACAAACAGATCGAAGCCTACACCAACCGCTTCGGTGAATACACACCGGAAGACAAAGAGAAAGGTATCAAGGCAGAGGTTAAACCTTGCGCTGTGGACGCTGAACTGTTTGCCAAAGTATATGGTGCTGACGCTCCGAAAGACGAGAAGGGTTTCCGCGCTAAAGTGAAAGAAGACATCGAGCGTAGCCTTGCTGAAGAGACCAAATACCGCTTCGGTATGGACGTGAAAGCTGCAATCCTCAAGAAAATGGAGAAAGTAGCGTTCCCGGAAGACTTCCTCAAACGCTGGGTACTCGCCACCAACGAGAAGATGACCCAAGAGGAACTCGATAAAGATTTCGACAAGATGCTGGAGGAGCTCAAATGGCATCTGGCTAAAGACCAGTTGATGAAAGAGTACAGCATCAACGTGGAGAAAGAGGAAGTGGAAGAATTTGCAAAACGCATTGCCAAGATGCAGTTCATGCAGTACGGTCTGATGAACGTAGAAGACGAGATGCTCGCTAACTACGCACAAGAGATGCTCAAGCAGGAGAACCAACTCCGCGGCATCGTAGAGCGTCTGATCGAGGACAAGATTTATGCGGCTGTCAAAGGCATCGCTAAAATCGAGCCGAAGACCATCTCGCAAGAAGATTTCGACAAACTGTTTAAATAACTTCGTTACATTTGCTGACGCAAATTCATGACACACATACATTTCATAGCTATTGGTGGCGCAGCGATGCATAACTTGGCACTCGCTGTCGCCTCCAAGGCAGGATACAAAGTGACGGGCTCGGATGATGAAATATTCGAGCCCGCCCTGTCTCACCTGCGCGATGCCGGACTGCTGCCTGATGAGATAGGCTGGCATCCGGAGCGTATCACCCCCGATATCGATGCCATCATCCTTGGTATGCACGCACGCGAAGACAACCCCGAACTGGTACGTGCACGCGAGTTGGGTATCAAGATCTACTCGTTCCCCGAGTACCTCTACGAGCAGACGAAGGACAAGATACGTATCGTCGTAGGCGGCTCACACGGCAAGACGACCACTACCTCTATGATTCTCTACGTGCTCAACCGCCTCGGCATCGAAGCCGATTACATGGTCGGTGCGCAGATAGAAGGGTTCGAGCACATGGTACGTCTGTCCGACACAGCCAAGTATGCCGTATTCGAGGGCGATGAGTACCTCACTTCGCCGCTTGACCTGCGGTCCAAGTTCCTTTGGTACCACCCGCACGTCGCGATTCTCACCGGCATTGCTTGGGACCACATCAATGTCTTCCCGACATTCCCTGAATACGTGGATACATTCCGAAAGTTCGTGGACAGCTTTGAGCCCAACGGTAGTTTCATCTATTACAAGGGCGATGAGAACCTGCGCGATATAGCCGAGCACGCACGCAAGGACATAACTTGTATTCCGTACAGCGAGTACACTGGAGAAGTCGAGATGCAGGTGTTTGGTCGTCATAACATGCAGAACCTGCAAGCCGCCATGCTCGCTTGTCACAGCATCGGTGTGGCCCCCGACGATTTCTACCGCGAGATCAGCACCTTCACCGGTGCCTCCAACCGCTTGGAGAAGATTTATCAGACAGAGACATCCGTTGCCTACAAAGACTTTGCACACTCACCATCCAAACTGAAAGCTACCGTCAATGCCGTGCGTGAACGCTATCCGAACAAAAAACTGGTGGCTGCCATGGAGTTGCACACGTTCTCGAGCCTCATGGCGGAGTTCCTGCCGCAGTATAAGGACTGCATGGCGGAAGCGGATGTAGCATTCGTCTATTTTAATCCGAAAGTCATTGAGCATAAACAACTCACCCCGATCACCAAAGAAGAGGTACGTGACGCGTTTGGCACGAAAAATGTAGAGGTGTTTACGGAGAGCGAAGCGCTGCAAGAACGTCTAAAGGGTCTCAACTACGAGAACACAGCTTTGCTGATGATGTCCTCGGGCACGTTCGATGGAATTAATGTAAAAGAATTTGCAAAAGAATTACTACATGGATAAGCAACAAAAACGCGACTATCTGTATATGCGCATGGCGCGTACTTGGTCGGAGAACAGCTACTGCGTACGCCGTAAGGTAGGTGCGCTGCTCGTTAAGAACCAGATGATCATCTCCGACGGATACAACGGTACACCTTCCGGATTTGAGAACATATGCGAAGACGAGAACAACGTCTCCAAGCCTTACGTACTGCATGCCGAAGCGAATGCGCTGACCAAAGTAGCACGCTCGAATAACAGTTCCGACGGTGCAACGCTGTATGTAACGGCTTCACCCTGCCTCGAGTGCTCCAAACTCATCATCCAATCGGGCATCAAGCGTGTGGTGTACGGTGAGGAGTACCGCATCATGGACGGCGTGGAACTGCTCAAACGGGCAGGTATTGAGGTCGTTTATCTCAACGACCGGAACAACTAATAAAAGAACTTACGTATGAAAAAGTACATCTATCCCACATTAACCGTCATCGGGGTAGCGTTAGGCATTTTCCTGGGTGTAGTACTCAGCCAACAAGCAAACGCACAGCGCATCACCTACCAGAACGGACAATGGCACCTGGAGCAGTCTAAAGTAGATCGGCTGCTTCAACTCATGGAGACTGCTTACGTCGATGAGTTGGACATGGACAGTATTACCGACGAAGTAATGAGCGAACTGGTGCATAAGCTCGACCCTCACAGTTCTTATATACCGAAAGAGGATCTGGAGATGATCAACTCCGAGTTGGCAGGTTCTTTCTCCGGCATCGGTGTTCAGTTCACTATCCAGCAGGACACCGTACGTATCGTGGCGGTCATTGCCGGCGGTCCGAGTGAAGGTGTTGGTGTGCTGGCGGGTGACAAGATCGTTACGGTGGACGACTCTGTTTTTGTAGGAAAGAAGATGAATAACGAGAAGGTGATGAAGACGTTGCGCGGACCGAAAGGTACGCAGGTTAAACTCGGTATCATGCGTGCCGGCGTCAAAGAGCCGCTGGCATTCACCATCACACGCGGTGACATCCCCGTCACCTCGGTGGATGCGAAATTCATCATTGAGTCCAAAGGACAGAAGATCGGTTTCATCCGTGTCAATAAGTTCAGTGAGACCACCTACCGCGAGTTCATCTCTGCCATGGCGGAACTCCATTCGAAGGGTGCGACGCGCTATATCATCGACCTGCGTGAGAACTCCGGCGGATACATGGAGCAAGCGATCCGCATGGTCAATGAGTTCCTCCAACGCGGCGAGCTGATCGTCTATTCGGAAGGCAAAGCCTACCCGCGTTACGAAGCGAAAGCAGATGGTGGCGGACGATTCAAAGATGTGCCACTGGTAGTGCTCATCGATAATTTTTCAGCCTCCGCCAGTGAGATCTTCGCCGGAGCCATGCAAGATAATGACCGTGCAACTATTGTCGGTCGCCGTTCATTCGGCAAGGGTCTGGTGCAACAGCAGATGCCGTTTGAGGACGGTAGTGCTGTGCGTCTGACCGTTGCGCGCTACTACACTCCGTCCGGTCGCTGCATTCAGAAACCCTACACGCTCGGAGACCAGGAAGACTACGAGCACGATCTGATGGAGCGCTTTGAACACGGTGAGTTCTACTCAGCAGACTCCATCCATTTTGCCGACACCACCACATATCGCACCAAAGGCGGACGTATCGTACGCGGTGGCGGTGGAATCATGCCGGATGTGTTTGTCGGACGTGACACCACCCTCAACACCCCATGGTACAACATATGCGTTAACATGGCGTACACCTACCAGTTTGCGTACCAATACACCGATGCACACCGCAAAGAGTTGACTAAGTACAAAGACTGGCAGTCGCTGGAACAATACCTGCTCAAGCAGGATATCATTCCGCAGTTCGTGGCATTTGCCAAAGAGAAAGGTGTGGAGCCTAACCAGGAACAGATAGCCAAATCACGTCCGCTGATGACGCGACTGCTTAATGCATACATTGTCAGGAACATACTCGGTGACGAAGGATTCTTCCCGCTTTTCGAGCGCGACGACGAGATCACCCAGAAAGCAGTTGAACTGCTTTCCAAATAATAAATCAGGCAGCCCGATGGTTGCCTGATTTATTTCATCTTTCATCTTTATCTTACAGTGCTTTGAGCGCTGCCAGCACGAAGCGGTAGAACTTCTGCACGGTAGCGATGTTCACACGCTCGTCCGGGCTATGCGGGTGCTCTATCGTTGGACCGAAGGAGATCATCTCCATGCCTGCATACTTGCTGCCGATGATGCCACACTCCAGTCCCGCATGAATCGTGACGATACGCGGTTCGGTGCCGAACTCGTTGACATACGTCTCTTTCATTGTCTTGAGCAGACCGCTCTTGAAATTCGGCTGCCAGCCCGGGTACGCACCGCTGAACTGCACGTCTGCACCGGCTAATGCGAATGCCGACTGAATAACGGAAGCCAGTTCCTCTTTGCGGCTCTCTACGTTCGAACGCGCCAGACAGATGACACGAACCTTATTCTCTTCGGTCTCAATGATCGCCAGGTTGTTACTCGTCTCCACGATGTCCGGCATCTGAGGAATGAAACGGCTTACACCGTGCGGACAGAGTATCACGGAATGAATCAGGAAATCCTGCACATCTTCCGGCATCTCCTTTTTCGGGCACTCCACTTCTTCAGCCGAGAAATGCAGATCGGGCTCAACGCCGTCGTACTCGCGCAGCCAGAGGTCCTCGTAACGGTCCACCAGATCCTGCAGATCCTGATAGCTCTCTTCGGGAATAGTGATGACTGCTGAAGCCTCACGCGGGATGGCATTGCGCATGTTACCGCCCTCTACGCACGCCAGACGTGCCTCGTAATTAGCCACCGCGTCTTTAAGGAAACGGAATAGAAGCTTAATGGCATTTGCACGTTGCAGATGGATATCACACCCCGAGTGTCCGCCCTTGCAGCCTTTCACGCTCACTTTGAGTGCGATGTCACCCTCTTCGGTATCAACCGGTTCGTAGGTGAAGGTAGCTTCGGCATCTATGCCGCCGGCACAGCCTACATACAACTCGCCCTCGGTCTCCGAGTCTAAGTTGAGCAGGTATTTGCCTTGCAGCCAGCCTCCCTTCAGGTCATTGGCTCCGTACATACCGGTCTCTTCGTCGATGGTGAAGAACGCCTCCAAAGGCGGATGAACCGCATTCTTATCTGCCAGGATAGCCATAGCGGTAGCCACACCGATGCCGTTGTCTGCACCCAGTGTCGTACCATTCGCCGTTACCCATTCACCGTTGTCCTCTATATAGGCCTCAATCGGATCTTTCTCAAAATCAAACACCTTGTCGCTGTTCTTCTGCGGCACCATGTCCATGTGTCCCTGCAGGATAACGCCCGGATGGTTCTCATAACCGGCGCTGGCAGACTTACGAATCAGCACATTGCCGATTTCATCTTGCAGCGTCTCCAAACCGAGGCTCTTGCCGTAACTAACCAGGAAGTCTGCAATCTCTTTGCGTTTGCCGCTCGGACGCGGAATTTGCGTAAGGCTGTAGAAACTGTTCCACAAACCTTTAGGTTCTAAGTTTTTCATATCTCGTTAATTTTCAATTATCAATTCAATCAATCGTCACCTCGCCGCAGAGGTCTTTGGTGAGCAGTTGCCGCACTCTGTCCGTGTCGTCAGGGTGTTCGCCAAGCAGGAGCATCATCTTGGTCAGCAACGCTTCTGTGGTAATGTCGTAGCCCGATAGCACACCGGCTTTCATCAGATTGAGCGACACGGCATACAAACCCATCTCCACCGAACCAGTGTTGCACTGTGTCTTATTGACGATGATGATGCCTTTTTCGACAGCAGCCTTGAGTTCGCGATATAGCCATTTGTCGGTCGGAGCATTGCCGGCACCAAAAGTCTCGAGTACCACACCTTTTAAACCGCGCGTGCGTAGAAGCGCGCGCACGACGGGCTGCTGAATACCCGGGAACAGTTTGAGCACCGCCACATTACAATCGAACGACGTATGGAGCAAGAGCGGAGCTTTCAGGTCGCTGTAATGTACCAGATGCGGCTGGTAGGTGATATGCACACCCGCTTTCGCGAGCGCAGGGTAGTTATAGGAATTGAACGCGGAGAAATGCTCAGCGTTACGCTTCGTAGTGCGGTTGGCACGGAACAGACGGTCCTCGAAATAGATCGTCACTTCGGGCACAATAGCATTGCCGTCCTCATCCTTGGCAGCAGCAATCTCAATCGCCGTCAGCAGGTTCTCCTTCGCGTCACTGCGCAGCACACCGACAGGTAACTGCGAGCCCGTGAACACAACGGGTTTGCCAAGGTTCTCCAACATGAACGACAGCGCCGAAGCCGAGTACGACATGGTGTCCGTGCCGTGCAGGATAACGAACCCATCGTAGGCATCGTAGTGGTCATACACCATCTGCGCCATCTGCGCCCAACTTTTCGGAGCAACGTCTGACGAATCCAGCAGTGGTTCAAATGCCTGAATATCCACCTGTATATCGCCACCCGCCAACTCCGGCATATAAGACATAAACGTCTCTATATCTGCCGGCACCAAAGCCTGTGACTTTTTGTCACGCACCATGGTGATCGTGCCGCCTGTCGAAATCAGAAGTACTTTGCTCATGCGATAATTCCTTTCTTGACACCTTTGCGGCTGCAAAGGTACTACAATTTTTGCATATATGCAAGAATTATGACATTTTTCGTAAAAAATATAGATATATTTGCACATCTCGGAAAAAAGTTGTATCTTTGCAGCGCAATTGGAAATGTTTCATCACCAATTGTGTAGTGCATAAAATAAAAACATCATGAAAGTACTATTAATCAACGGTTCGCCACGCAAACAGGGCAACACATTTCTGGCTTTGAATGAAGTAGCGAAGGAGTTGAACCGTCTGGGCATCGACTCAGAGATAGTCTCTATTGGCACCAAACCCGTACGCGGGTGCATAGCCTGTGCGCAATGCGCTGCCCGAGGAGAGCACCGCTGTGTCTTCGATGACGACCTGTGTAATGAAATTTCCGGTAAGATGCGCGAATGTGAAGCTCTCATCGTCGGTTCTCCAGTCTATTACGGTCAGCCGAACGGCACGTTGATGTCGCTCATCCAACGCATGCTGTATTCTGCGGGAGACGCATTCTCCGGCAAGCCGGCAGCCGGCATAGCAGTGTGCCGCCGCGGAGGTGCAACAGCCACTATTCAGGCTCTGACCTTGCCGTTCCAAATCCTGCATATGCCCATCGTCACCAGCCAATATTGGAACATCGTTTATGGCCGTATGGAAGGAGAGGCGGCGTTGGATGCCGAAGGCATGCAGACCATGCGTTCGTTAGCGCAGAATATGGCCTATATATTGCGTGCCACTGCCAACGAACCCAAACCGACGTATGAGACCCGTCAAGCGATGCATTTTATCCGTTAACAACAAATCTATGAAAAAACTACTCACCTTCGCGCTGGCAGCTCTCCTTTTAGCTGCGTGCGCCAAACAAGAAACAAGTATGCAAAACCAAGCCATTGACAACATCATGACCCGTATATCGGTGCGTGAGTTCACAGGAGAGAAAATATCCGCCGAGCAGATAGACACACTGCTACATGCCGCCATGGCAGCTCCGTCGGCTATCAACAAACAGCCGTGGGCATTCATTGTCGTAACAGACGAAGATATCATTGCCAAACTGGGCGAAGCACTGCCCTACTCACGCTGCAGCAATCATCCGGCAGTCGCCATCATCCCTTGCGGAGATTTGACCAAAGCCATAGAAGGCGAGATGGGTGCCTTCTGGATTAACGATGTGTCAGCAGCCACAGAGAACCTGTTGTTAGCAGCCCATGCTATGGGTCTCGGCGCTGTATGGACGGGTCTTCACCCTGACATGAACCGCGTCTCCTTGGTACAAGAAATATTGGGTCTGCCCGAACATATTATTCCACTGTGTGTCGTACCGGTTGGTGTACCGGCAGAACATCCGGATATCAAAGACAAATACAAACCGGAGAATATCCATTATAACGGTTGGTAAACCATGAAAAGAAAACGTCCTTTTTCAGGAATTTGGGTTATTCTGGTCGCCGCTTTGGCGCTGGAAGCCATCTCTTGTCTTATGTATTTCAGCAGCCGTTCCGCTATTCGTCACGAGGCGGAGCAGCGCGCTAAAACAGAGCTGCGCAAAGCAGATCTGGAGATAGAGGTGCATGCGATCGAGATGGAGACAGCGGCCAAGACCTTAGCTGCCCTGGTGGAGAAACATCTGGAGTATCCGGATGCGGCTTATGCCTCTACGCGGCTGGCCATCAGTGCGCTGCGACAGAACACGAGCATGGCAGTCGCTTTCGTGCCCGATTATTATCCCGAAAAAGGATATTTCTACGAAGTATGCAGCAGCCGTATCTCGGAGGATAGTATCTTTACGCGTCAGATAGGCAGTGCCGAGCACGATTACACCCAGATGGAGTGGTATCAGAACGGGTTTGTGCATGACAGCTGCTGGTGGTGCGAGCCGTATCTGGACAATGCGGGAGCACGGACGTATGTTGTGAGCTGTTCCTGTCCCGTCTATGACCGCGACAGTAACGTGGTGGCCGTGGTGTGCATTGACATGTCGCTGGACTATCTGCAAGGACTGTCGGAGTTTCTGCAGGTCTATGCCAACAGTTATTACTCCATTCAGTCCAGCACGGGACAGAACATCGTCTCGGCTCCCGACACTGCAGCCGGTCGTAAATACAACATCTATGAGCGGGAGATAGCCGCTACAGGATGGCATATTGAGATCATTATTCCCGAAGAGGAACTGTTCCGCGACCTCAACCATATAGGACGCATCGTCAGTGTGCTGATGTTACTGGGTTTGGCACTGCTCATTCTCATCGTCTGGTATGCCGGCCGCAGCAACCAACAACTCATCCGCTCCACCGAGCAGAACGAGCGTATGGAGAGCGAACTCAATATCGCCCGTAATATCCAAATGGCGATGCTGCCTACCCGGTTCCCGCCCTTCCCGGATTTCCCGAACCTGAATGCCTACGGCATGGTCCTTCCTGCCAAAGAGGTAGGCGGTGACCTGTTTGATTTCTATATCCGCGAGAACAAACTGTTCTTCTGCATCGGCGATGTGAGCGGTAAAGGGGTACCGGCAGCCCTCGTCATGGCAGTGACCCATTCCCTGTTCCGCAGTTGCACGTCGTATATGGACAGCCCCGCGCAGATTGTGACGCTGATGAACGACTCGCTGGCAGGAGAAGCGAACAACCAGAACATGTTCGTCACCCTCTTCCTCGGTATCTTGGATCTGCGCACCGGTGAACTATGTTACTGCAATGCCGGACATGATGCGCCCATCCTACTCGCTGCCTCCTGCCGTCCGCTTCCGGTAAAACCGAACCTACCGTTAGGCGTATTGGCCGGTTTTACTTACGAAGAGCAAAAAGCGCAACTGGAACTCGGAGGCACCCTGTTCCTCTACACCGACGGC
>JAFPGA010000011.1 GCA_017423085.1 Paludibacteraceae bacterium
GCATTCTCAACCCCGAGGCATGGAACAGCGGGTTGACCAAAGGCGCCGCTTGCCCGAATAGTTACGAGTACCGTTCCCAAGAGGGCACAAAAAACCGTCCGGTGTGGGTAACGGTTTTGACCAAACCCATCTTACCGGACGGTACACGCATTCGTGTCAGCAACTGGCGCTGACCGTGCAATTTCTTAGTGTTTCACCAACTCAATGCGTTTGTTAGCACCTTTCTTAACAGTTACAGCTCTGTAGTCATCCACATCTCCGTTGCCATTATACACAACAAAATAAAAAGTTGCTTCGCCGCCAATAAGGGATTCTGGGAAATCCATTAAATTCAGTTCGAATACAGCTACACCGTCTTCCTCGGTTGTGAGTTTTTTAGAGTACTCAGCAGGGAAAATGCCTTCCACCTCTTCTTCTGCATACATGTAAACAGGAACATTTGCCTGCGTAATACCCAATTGATTCTTAACTGTTACACTAACGGTTGCTTTCGTTGCGGTCAGACCGCAGCCGCAGAACATTGCTACTACGAGCACAAGTGCTGCAAAAATAAGTCCTTTTTTCATAATGTTTTGTTTTTAATAAGTGAATATTGTTGGTTAATAATTTGTGTTACTCCTTAACTGCCTTGAAGCTCATGTCGAGGCTCTTGTAACTGTGCGTGAGCGCACCTACGGACACGAAGTCCACGCCTTGGATTGCATAGTCGCGCAGCGTATCAATCGTGATGCCGCCTGAAGACTCAATCTCCATATGACGACCCGCCGTCTTCTCCCAAGCACGAATGAGATCTACTGCCTCTTTGGTCTTCGCCGGAGTGAAGTTATCCAGCATGATGCGGTCGGGGATATTGGTCGCCAGCGCTTCGTTGATCTCGTCAAAATTGCGCACTTCAATCTCAATCTTCAGATCCTTGCCCTTTTCCTTGCAGTAGTCACGGGCACGGGTAAGCGCATTGGTGATGCCGCCGGCAAAGTCCACATGGTTGTCCTTGAGCAGAATCATGTCGAACAGACCGATGCGGTGATTCATACCACCACCGAGTGCCACCGCTTCTTTTTCCAAATAGCGCAAACCCGGTGTCGTCTTACGTGTATCGAGCACATGACAGCCCGTGTCGGCAATCAGACTCTGGTACTTATGCGCCGTGGTAGCCACACCCGACATGCGTTGCATGATGTTAAGCATCGTGCGCTCAATCTGCAGCAGACTCAACTCCTTGCCGTACACCTTGAACGCGATGTCGCCCGGCTTGACCAAATCGCCGTCATGCAGGAACTGCTCAAAGCGGCACTCGGGGTCAAAATAAGCGATGATCTCTTTCGCCACCTCCACACCGGCAAGCACGCCTGTGTCCTTGATGATCAGCTGCTGACAGCCCATCTGCGTAGGCGGAATACAGCTGAGTGAGGTGTGATCACCGTCACGAATATCTTCCTCAAACCAGATAGCAATCAGTTTACGAAGTTCTTCTTTTTTCATAAAAAATAATTAAAATCGCTGCAAAGGTACGATTTTTTTTGCATATGTGCAAATTTTTTTGTAATTTTGCAGCATGAAACGAAGAATTTATGCAGTTTTAGTCCTCTGCGCCCTTACAATGGGCGTTTTTGCAGAGAACCAATGGGACTACATCAACCGACGTCATGAGATACGTATCGGTTGGGGTGACCAGTTGTTTGAGAGTTTGATGTGGCACAACCCGACCAGCATCGTTTCGACAATGCCCGCCACGTGGGAGAAAACCTACCACGAGAACTACCGCCATAACCAGCATCTCTGGGCAGAGTATCAGTATCGTGTTAACCACTGGTTCTCCTACGGAGGAATGATCGATATGAGTGAAGTGGGGTGGGATGACATCACGCGCAACGGAGCTGGTTTGGAAACGGGTCGAAGCAATAATCACTATTTTTACAATGTGGTGGTTATGCCCACTATCCGTTTCACCTATTTCTTTCATGAGAATGTCAATCTCTATTCCGGCCTTGGTTTCGGTATGGACATCAATGGCGGTACAGAGACGAATGTGCACGGCAGAAGAACAGATGTTGGTGCTGCGCTGAATATTACCGTCTTTGGCGTGAGTGCCAATTATGACCGGTGGTTTTGGACCGTTGACTTCGGAGGCATGTACGCGCTGAAGAACACGAATACCATCTTTATGGCTTCATCAAGAATTATTAACGTAGGATTAGGAGTTAGATTTTGATATGGACTGCTACGATAAAAGAGTAAAGACCGCTTCGCTAAAGGAGCTAAGACTGAAATGGACTCGACCGATAGTATATGGTCTATTGTCCTTATTCCTTATTCCTTTTTCCTCTTGTCAGTTCCGTCAAGAGGAGTTCGTTGATTTTACAGACTTGACGGGCGCGCAGGATTTGAAATTCAAGGTTCTTAGTCAACATGAGACCGACTTGAGTACCGGTCTTCCGTATAACTGTTTTCTGCCGGATGGTACCCCCCTTTATGAGTACGCTGAGACAAGTGAACAGCCGGCAGACGGGAAACATTATATGCCTCAAACCAGCAGTGTTACCGGCACGGCTATTGCTCAGGAATTGCTCAAATACGGCAATCAGAACAAAGTGATAGAGATTGTAGGTACCTATCCCAGTATAGACGGTGAGATGAACGAAATCACGCTGTCCGGCAAGGTGATGTTACCTCGGGGACGCAAACCTAAACGGCTCATTCTCGTCAGTCACTACACGGTGGGTTCTAATGCCGAGGCTCCGAGTAACTGCTTCTCGTTGGAAGGTGTGTTGGTTAAACTTGGTTACGGTCTTATTATCCCCGACTATCGCGGCTACGGCATCACCGTGGACGAAGTACACCCGTACTTGGTGATGATGGAGACGGCAATCAATGTGACGGATATGTATTTTGCTGTGCGCGACTGGCTCAAAGCCGTTAATATGGAGCCGGAGGAGCCGGATATCTACCTGATGGGGTACAGTCAAGGCGGAGCCAATACGATGGCAGTCGAGTATTTGTGCGAAATGGCGTACAACGACCCCGAACTGCCGGAGTACTATATTCCTATCCACCGTGTGTTTGCCGGTGGCGGTCCGTACGATGTGAAGGCAACCTTTGAACGCTTTGTTACCACCGACACGGCTGATTATCCGGTAGCCGTGCCGCTGGTGTTGCAGGGTATGATCAAGGGAAACAACCTGAATGTGAAGATGTCTGACCTCGTACAACCCTGGCTGTGCGAGCACATTGACGAATGGGTGAACAGCAAGAAATACACCACCGGACAAATCAACGGTTTCATCGGCACCAAAGTGACGCACGAACTGCTGACAGAAGAAGCGATGACACAGACCTCTGCCAACGTGGCGGAGTTGTACAAAGCGATGACGGAGAACTCTGTTGTCTCCTACAACTGGGAGCCGCAAGCGTCTGTGTATATTATGCACTCGATGGATGACGAAACGGTGCCTTACACCAATGCTACCAATGCCAAAGCAAGGTGGAGTAACGCCAATATTACCTATAACTTCGGTCACTATGGCGGCCACGTCAAGACCTGTCTGCGGTTCATTTTTACGGTGCAATCATTGTTAAAACAAGAAGAGGAAGAAAGGAAGAAATATGAGTAATAAGACCGCTACGCTGAAAGAGCAAAGACCGCTCGCAGCACTCGCTGAAAGAGTAAAGACAAAATGGTTCATGCGATTCATTTTGGTCCTTATTCCTTATTCCTTACTCCTTACTCCGTCCTGCAGCCCTGAAGCCAAATGGACTACCGATGATGTTGATATCAATATGGAGATTGCCACGGTGTCGGCAGGATTTGTGGAGTGCAATTTCTCGACAAACAAGGAGGCGTACTACCTTATCGCGTGTGTCGAGGCAAAGCCTGGCGAGAACCCCTTGGACCACCCGAAGCAGTTCATGACTCTGGCGCTCGACTCGGCTAACGTGGAGTACCTGGCGTGGCGTAACACACTGCTCAAACAAGGGGAGTTCAATATTGCTCCTTTCGCCAGTCATGCACTTCAATATGGCAGTGTGAACCATTTCTTCACCGGTCTGTGGCCCGGGCAAGAGTACTGGATTTATGCGTTTGTGGTTAATCCGAAGACCTTGCAACCCAGTGGCAAACTCTATTTGGAAACCGTCAAAACGACGGAAGAGAGTATTATGGATATCCATTTTGAGTACCGCATCAAAGGGAAATGGGATTATATCTATCCGGTGGATGAGAAAGGAACTATCTGCAGTCGTTTTCCGTATATCGCTACTACACGGGACAGTTCCAAATTGTCATTGGAGTCGTTTTCGGATTTGTCGGATAGCGTCAGAACCTATATCGTTGACAGTCTTATAAGCGAGTTGCCTGTCTTGGTAGACGATTTGACCGGTGACTTGTTGGCATACATATATTTGTACTCTTGGACGCTGGATCGTTTTGCCTATCCGGATAGTGCCAACGTGCTCTATGGTGTCAAAGCGGTAGAGAACGACGGTTGGTCCAGTAATGAGGAGTTTACAGAGGGGCAGACCTATTACACGCTTATCAGCGGTTACGACGGCAGTTTCAAGCAAACGACAATCTATAAGTTCAAGTGGAGCGGTGACTCGTGCAACCTGTATTTCCACGGCACCGATTCTGCTAATATTGTTCTCTATTTCAACGAATAAGCAATGCGCATCACGCTTCTCGTTGTCGGAAAGACGACTGACTCTCGGCTTGTTTCTCTTATTGACGACTATCGTCAGCGGCTCAGCCATTATGTGCCGTTTGAGTTGGTGGTGCTGCCGGACTTGAAGAACGCCAAGGCGCTGAGCGAGGAGCAGGTCAAAGCGGCGGAAGGGGACGCTATCCTGCGGGCGCTCACGCCGTCAATGGACGTGGTGCTGTTAGACGAGCACGGCAAAGAGATGCGCTCGGTCGAGTACGCCGACTGGCTGCAAAAGAAAATGGCTTCGGGCAGAGACTTGACGCTGGTCATCGGCGGACCGTATGGGTTCAGTCCCGCCGTCTATGAGCGCGCCAACAGCAAACTGTCCTTGTCGCAAATGACTTTTTCCCACCAGATGATACGATTAATGGCCATTGAGCAGATCTACCGCGCAATGACCATTCTTCGGGGCGAACCCTATCACCACGAGTAGGGCTTAAAAAATCAGGTACTGGTACAACTTCGGATACTTCTGTGCCGTCACACTCAGCTTGATATACTTCTTGCAGTACTCCTTCATCTTGCCGTTGATATCCGGCTCTTTGATGTTGTACAGGCGAACCCATTCCGGTCCGAGAACAATCAACTTATCGACCGTCTGGCGCAAGAACTCCTCTTCTTTCTTGTCGTAGTCCTTATCGGTCATTGACGCTATGTTGACGATGTCCACCGCCATCGACTCCAACAGACCGTGTACGAACTGCAGATAGTCGTTATAGGTCATCGTCCGTAACTCCGCCAGACACGCTTCCGGCATAGCGGCTTTGATATCCGGGATATGCTTCACCCAGTCGCGTGCCGCCTTCTCGCACTCCTCACCAAACGGCAGGTTCTTGGCGCGGATCTGCAGGAACTCTTCTTCTGTCAACGGCTCCAACAGGTTCTTCTTGCACACACGAATCGTACCCGGGGGGACCGGTTGAGTCGGGTCCAACGTATCCGTAGTCAACTCTTCCGGTTCGTCCGGTTCTACCAGGTCTTGTTGCGGCAGTTGCGGCTGCTGCGGATTATTACCGTTGCTCCACTCCGTCCCCGGTTCATCGATACGCGGATCAACAATCGGTTCCGGTTCGGGATCGCCGACTACCAGCGTATCAACAGGCGGTTTCGGATCTTCAGGTTGAGGTTCTTCTGCCTCATCCTCATCGTCCTCTTCTACTGCCGGTCCGTTTGTGTCACAACGCACTGAGCGGTTGTAGTACACATTGATCTCCGACACGATCACCATCGTCGTGTTCTTCGCTTCCGTGGACTCGACCTCGATATGAAACTTATTCTTTTTCCCGTGCCAGTCCTCTTCCCAATACAACATACCGGAGTCCACCTTCGCCTTGTAGTCGCCGTAGAACACAGGGAAATTACCCGTTTTCGTCTCAAACAGCACATGCTCCGGATCCAGTTCGCCCGACGTGTACACCAGTTCTACGCGTGTGATCGCGCCCTTGAACGGTGTCACGTTGCTGATACCGAAGTTGGAATCCCAGCATCCGTAGTTACAATCCACACGGATCTGTCCCGTCTCCGGATTGAACTGGGTGAGCCGAAAGACCATGCCGTCCGGCATCGTCACTTCGGTCCAATACTCCACCCAGCCTTTGTCCGACATCTCGGACGCATGCTCCGGATGAATCAGCGGGATGGTGTATTTCACCGTCTTCGCCTCTATGCTGCCTACACTGACCATCGTCAGCAGGCCAATGAACAAAGCACGTAGTCTCATATTACCGCACGCGTATTTTCATGCCGATTTGGAGGATCTTCGTCTCCTTGATGTTGTTCAACCGGCAGAGGTTCTTAACCGTAGTACCGTATTTCTTGGCTATGCCGCTCAGGGTGTCGCCTTGTTTCACTTTGTGATACTTCATCGCCGCCTGTTCTGCACGTTTCTGCTTCATCACCTTGATGCCGATGACATATTCGTCTGCGTGCTTGAGTTGACCGGTGGTGAAATCGATGAACGATGCCGGGTCCATTGCCTCGCCCAAGTAACGAATCTCAAAGTGGAGATGACTGCCTGTCGAGCGACCGGTGTTACCACCCAAACCGAGTACATCGCCCGCCATCACACGCTCGTACTCATCCACTAACGGGCGGCTGAGGTGACCATAAACGGTCTCCAGACCGTTGGTGTGACGTACTACTACGAAATAGCCGTAGCCGCGCGGGTCCCAACCTACGATACGTACCTGTCCGTCCCATGCGCAGCGAATCGAATCGCCGATCTGCACCTTGATGTCCGTTCCCTTATGCATGCGGTAGCGACGCCAGCCGTAACTGCTCGTCACGTAACCCGGAGCCGGTAGGCGGAAACCTGCCATCGGGATATGTACATCGTCTTTGAGAGAGTCGAACATGGTGCCGTAGGGATTCACGCGCTCGTCCGTCCAGATGTGGTTATAAATACTGTCGGCAGGGTGGTTGTTCAGCAGAGCCGTGTCATTCATCATGAATTGTGGCGCCATTTTATATACCACGTCACCATCCTTGGTGCGCACCACTATCTTACGCGGCAGCACTTCCAAATCACAACCCAAAATCAAGGTGTCGTGAGAGAACAGACCCGCCAGACACTCCGGTAGCGGAGAGCCTTTTACATCCAAATCATCCAAATCTTCCAACTCATCGCCTTCGCTATCTGCCGCCAGACTGTCAATCGGTAACTGGTTAGCAGAAACAGCCGGCACTTCCTGTGCGTTTAATGGAAGCAGAAACAGCAGAAGCAGAATCCAAGTAGATACAAAATAACGCATACAATAGCAATAATTAAAATGATTATACCTAAAACCAAGAGCCATTTAGCCCAAGTGCTCATACCTTTCTTAAACGGGTCCTTGGTGATGGGGAACCGTACTTGCTCGGTCAGTGTACGACCGAACGGAACAGAGATGATCGCGTCCGCATTTACAGCCCAACCGTTGGCATTGAGCACCGGAGCAAGGTTACGACGGCGTAACTTGAGCCAAGCCATCACCATACTCGGACCGCTGATCAGCAGCAGAATACCGACGAACACTAAGATCTGTTGCCACCATGTGAGGGTGATCCAGCCGTGTGCCACGCTGACCAGCATCGTACCGATCATGCCTAATGCCATGCCGATGGCAGCGAAGATACCGGCGAACTTGGCAATGTCGAATGCCGGCTTCGGAGCAGCTTCCCCTTCGCCTTTCGCCATCAGTCCTTCTCCTTTGCTGGTCATGTCTCCCATAACGGCAGCATCTTTCTCAGCAGCGGACTTGTTGATTTTCTCCTCTATCCATTTGGACAGTTTGCGGTAAGGTGTCCAGAACGCCTGACGGATAGAAATGGGGTTGTCGATGATCTTGAACACCGATGCATCGTAGTCCAGTCCGTCGTTATCGTAGAACACACCGTTCTTACCTACGCTGAGGTTGTTGATCTCGCCCTGCGTCATGGCTGCCACGATCTGCATCTGCTTGCCGGTTTTCTGGTTGACGCAGTTGCAGTACAGCAGATACATGCCACTGAGCGGAGCCTGTGTGTCGTGCTTGGGCATATCATTCACGCGCACGCAGAAGCGGCACGCGCGCTGGTCTATAATGAGTGTACCGGCTTGGAACGAAGCGATTGTCTCCGGATTGTGGTCGTAGAAGTCTTCGAACGCTACATAACTGCGCAGCAGACGGTAGAAATCGCGGTGCAACAACAGCAGTTTGCGCAGCGGAGCGTATCCGGCTTTGGCTGCAGCCAGTGCATCGGCATTGGCAGTCTCTGCAGCCGACTTGGCAGCTTCCCATTCGGCAATCTGCTTGCCCATCTCAACAAACTTCTTCTCCGTCATGCCGGGTTTAGGAGTATCTTCGGCAATGACTGCGAGACCGAGTTTCTGAAGTTTCTCCTGCTCGAAGTATGCCGCGTATTCGGCGCTCTTCTCTTTGTACGCAGCTATCACATCTGCCTCGAGCGGTGCTGCCGGAACCGGTTGCTCTTCAATCGTGACGGCTGCTATCGCTGCATCCACATCCGCCAAACTCACCACGCCATTAGCCGCTAACTTTTCGCCTATCGCCTTTATAGACTCATCAGCGATATTATCAATGGCGATGCAGTCGCTCTGTTCCAAGAGCGTGTCGGGGGTCTTCAGGGTGGCGCACAGCCAATTAGCCGTGCCGGTCACTTCTTCCACACGCAACTTGTTGTCTCCGTCCAAGTCCATCAGACTGAGGGACTCCGAACTGATTTCCAGACCGTTGACGGGGCATGAGAGCACCGTCCACATCTTCTTGTCTAATTCGCCCAGGTGACGGATATCCTCACCCGATTGGATACGTACGCGGGTCACGCCGCCTACGTTGGCAAAAGTCCATTTGTACTTACTCATACAATATATTTTTTATACGTTTTCTCAAATAGTGCTACGGCTTGCCCCAGCGTGCCGAACAGTTCACCGCCGGACGCATTGGCGTGTCCGCCGCCATGAAACACCTCATTTGCCCACACGTTGACCGGACGGTCGCCTTGCGAACGGAAGGACACGCGGATACGCGGTTTGGGTGTACCGGGTTTGGGACGCTCCTCGCGCATGAACACGGAGTAATAGATATCGCTAATCTGTAGCGGCATGTTCACCAGCCCTTCCGTGTCGCCTGTCTTGTAGTGATACAGGTCCAATTCGTCTGCCGAAAGCGTAATGAGCGCCAAGTGATGCTCGGGATAGATACGCATCTTGCGGTACAGTGCAAAGCCGGTCATGCGCAAGCGGTCGATGGAATATTGGTTGAACACTGCATCGTATATAGCATCTTTCTGTACACCGGCACGCAGCAGATCGGCGATGATGTCGTACAGGTCCGCGCTCGTTGAGTTGAACGCAAAATTCCCCGTATCCGTCATCAGTCCTGTATAAATACAAGTGGCAATCTGAAGGCTGAAGGCTGATGGCTGATGGCTGAATGCTGACGGCTGAATGCTGACGGCTTTTATAAGCCGATACACGATTTCGCACGACGAGCATGCGTCCGGGAAAGAGAACACCACGTTTGCAAAATCGACTGGATTCAGATGATGGTCAATCAGAATCTTCGGGCAGTTGTTTTCCATCATCTTCTCACCTACATGTCCGATTCGCTTGGGATCATTGAAGTCCGTGCATACGAAGAGGTCAGCTTGCGCCAAGAGCGGGTCGCACTCGTGCGCGTGACCCTCGTATATCTTGATTTGCTCTGCACCGGGCATCCAGTTATAGAACGCCGGAAACGCATTCGGCACAATGACCGTCACTTGTTGCTCACCGCTGATAACTGATGGCTGACAGCTTAAAAAATGATACATCGCCAACGCCGATCCCATGGCATCACCGTCCGGTGCCATGTGGGTTACAATGACGATGCGCTGCGCATTGTCTATCAGTTTTTGTGCCTGTGCTATATGTTCTTTGTCTAACAAAAAAGCCATATTCATCCAATTTAGCGTGCAAAGGTACAAAAAAAAATGCATATATGCAAGTTTTTGGGGCGAAAAATGAAATTATTTTTTTGCCTTCATCATATTGCGCTTGTATAACAAGAAAAAATCGTTTTAGGGGAGATTTTTTTTATTTTCTCTTGCATATGTCAAAAAAATATAGTAATTTTGCACCGCAAAATAGGGAGGAGTTATGACAAAACTCAGTGTTAATATCAACAAGGTCGCTACGCTGCGCAATGCGCGTGGCGGCAATCTGCCTGACGTTCAGCGTTTTGCAGTGGATTGTGAGTTGTTTGGAGCACAAGGTATTACCGTGCATCCGCGCCCGGACGAGCGCCACATACGTAAGGAAGATGTGTATCAACTCAAGTCCATGGTTTCCACCGAACTGAACGTGGAGGGCAATCCGACGGATGAGTTCCTTACGCTGGTGGCGGATATACGCCCGACGCAGGTGACACTGGTGCCCGATGATCCGAACCAGCTGACGTCCAACCACGGTTGGGATACACGCCGTAATTTGGATTTCCTCAAGGGCGTGGTCAATCAGTTGCATGCTTATCGTATCCGCGTGAGCATCTTTGTGGATCCAAATCCGGTGATGGTGGAGTACGCGTTGCGTACCGGTGCCGACCGCGTGGAGTTATATACCGGTCCGTACGCGGAGATGTTTGTTGAGGATCCGAAACGCGCGATCGAGATGTATCGTCCGGCGGCAGAGAAAGCGCATGAGTTGGGCTTGGGTATGAATGCCGGTCATGACTTGAACCTGAAGAACCTCAAGCCTTTCATCAAGGCATTCCCGTGGACGGCAGAGGTCTCCATCGGTCACGCTATCGTGTGTGATGCCCTCTACCTCGGTATTCAGGAAACGATACAAGAGTATTTGGATTGTCTCAAGAAATAAATCGAAAATCACAAATCATAAATATTATATTTGAAATAAATAACTATGTTATTACAAATTGACACCCTCGCTCTGGTGGAAGAGCAGCTTGTGCAGGTTACAGAACCTGTTAGTACTACGATGAGATATTTGACAATGGCTGCATATGGCGGCTGGATCATGGTCATCCTCGCTATCCTGTTGGCGGGTGCATGTTATATCTTCATAGAGCGCCTTGTTGTGCTCAAGCAAGCCACACGTGAGGACAAATCGTTCATGGATCGTATCCGCGATTATATTCACGACGGCAAGATAGACTCCGCGCTCAATCTCTGCAAACAGACAGACACCCCGTCTGCGCACATGATTGAGAAAGGTATCACGCGTATCGGTCGTCCGATGCAGGACGTGCAGGTGGCGGTAGAGAACGTCGGCAACCTTGAAGTTAGCAAGTTGGAGAAGGGATTGGTCATTATGGCAACTATCGCAGGTGGTGCACCCATGCTCGGTTTCTTAGGCACGGTACTCGGTATGGTGCAGACGTTCTATGACATGGCACAGGTGGCAGGTGGCGTGATCGATATGTCCACACTCTCCACAGGTATGTATCAAGCGATGGTAACAACCATCGGTGGTCTGATTGTTGGTATTCTGGCTATGTTCGCATACAATTTCCTGGTAGCACGTATTGACCGCGTCGTTCGTCTGCTCGAGAGCCGCACCATGGAGTTCATGGATCTGCTCAACGAACCCGCATAACCCGTAACCCATAACCAATAACCTTTATGGCATTAAAAAGACGAAATAGGGTAGAAGCGACGTTTGCTATGAGCTCGATGACGGACTTGGTTTTTCTCTTGCTCCTCTTCTTTGTCATGGCATCTACTATGTCGTCGCCCAACGATATCAAAATTAACCTGCCTACGGCGCGTGCGAAGAAAGTGACGCAGCCGCAGGTAGCGAAAGTGTCTATTGATAACCTCGGCAATTATTTCGTGGCAATCGGTAGGGAAAAACCTCTGGCAATAGACCCCGACAACCTGGAAGGTTACCTCAGCGGTATTCAGGCATCCGATTCGACGATGTACATTGCCCTGCATGCAGATGAAGACGTGGCGTACAAAGAGGTAGTCCGCGTGCTTGATATTGCCAACGAACATCATATGAAGTTGGTCGTGGCCACGAAACGATAGGAAACAATACATGACGAAAAAACAAAAACGACATATCATTGCTACTTTCGGCACACTGCTTTTCATGCTGCTGGTGTTCTTTCTGTTATGGCTTCTGAAGATGACAGCGATGAAGCCGGAGCAGGAAGAAGGTATTGAAGTGGCGTTCGGCGAAGTGGAAGAAGCGGGCGGATACATGGCGGAGCAGTCGGAAGCACTGCCTCTTCCTGCACCCGAAGCGACAGCACCCGAACAGCCGTCAGCACCTTCGGATAATGACCTGCTGACTCAGGAAGACGAAGAGGCACTGGCCTTGCGCAAGGCACAAGAAGAGAAAGAGAAAGCGCGCAAGCAGCAAGAAGCCCAAGAGCGGCAGCGTCAGCGGGAAGAACAGGCACGGCTTGAAGCCGAACGCAAAGCCCGCGAAGCGGCCGAAGCAGAGCGCAAAGCCAAAGAAGCAGAAGCTATTGCACGTGCGAACTCGATGGGTTCGCTCTTCGGGCAGACCGGAAATACGTCCGGCTCGGGCGACTCTCAAGGGAACGGGCAACGCGGTAACCCCGTCGGACACGGTTCGGTGGGAGGACACAACTGGTCCTTGGCAGGTCGTGACCTCAAAGGTACGTTGCCGCAGCCGTCCAACGCCTTCAATCAAGAAGGAAAAGTTATAGTCCAGATACGTGTCAATGCTGCAGGAAATGTAGTAGAAGCCACTATAAAGGGTGGAAACGTATCGGATAAACAAACCCAACAAATCGCCCTGGATGCGGCTAAAAAGGCTAAATTTACCGAGGGCGACCATGATCAGATCGGAACAATCACTTATATATTCAAGTTAAATTAATTCGTAAATCGTAATTTTTAATTTTTAATTACAATGAATTATCTGTTCTTAGACAACGGTTTCGAAGAAATCGAAGCAATCACCACCATTGACTTACTTCGTCGCGCGAACATCGCACTGACCACTGTGTCTATCACCCGTAATCCGATGGTGTTAGGTGCACACAACATCGCAGTCGAAGCGGACGGGTTATTGGAGCGAATTGACTTTTCGGACGCAGAGATGCTCATTCTTCCGGGTGGGCAGACCAAACTCGGTGAGTGTTCCGCATTGTGCGACCTGTTGGTTGAGCACAACAAAGCCGACAAACCGATCGCCGCTATCTGTGCAGCACCCGCTGTGCTCGGCAAACTGGGTATCCTGAAAGGTAAACAGGCAACGTGTTATCCGGGGTTCCAAGACGCGCTGGGTGAGAGTTATGTAGGCGGACTTGTGGTTGAGTCGAAGAATATCATCACCGCCAAGGGTCCCGGTTTGAGCGCTGATTTCGCGTTCTGCATCATTGAGCACCTCGCTTCGTCCGAAGTAGCGGACGCTGTGTATGATGCGGCACAATATTGATTCTAAATTGGAGTGGAATTATGGAAGAAAAAGCGTTAGAAGGCAAATACCAGAAGAGTTTTTCCGAAAAAACATTCTCTGAAAAGATAGTTTATCTGATTAAATCCATTGGTGGCACGGCGGTATATCCGAATATGCTGTTGATACATGCCTTTAAGACCAAATCCGTCAGTTTCAAGCAGAAATTGGCGGTGATAGGTGCTTTCGCATATTTCATTTTCCCTATAGACCTCATTCCTGATTTTCTTCTGGGATTCGGGTATGCAGATGATTTGGTGGCACTGACTGCTGCCCTGACAGCGTTGCTATCCTGCTTTACAGATGAGGTGCAAGCTTCTGCGCAAGCGGGGCTCAGACGCATTCTGGGCGATTACGATGACCGTGCTATCGAAGCAATAGCCAAAATCATCCGCACAGCAAACCGCGCAGTGAATCTCAAGAATCCGTTAGCCAAAGAAGAACCGGCTAAACCGGTAGAGAATCAAAAAATAGAGGTAGTGGAAGTGGAAGAGGTCAAACCGATAGAAGCCAAGAAAGGCTGATAGTCATCGCAGACCTGCTATCTTGTGCAGCTGAACGCTTAACCGCCAGAACGGGTGTGCCAAGATATACCGGACGGTCTCATCCAAATTATCATTGCTGTCATTTTCCCATTCGTCGATACCGCTTTCCATAAGCAGTTCGCCGTTATACCGTAGAGGCTGTAACATCCAGTGTTCAGCCTCTAATTGTGTGCGCCAGATTTCCGGATCATAGGTGCCGGTGAACACCACTTTTACTTCGTTCACCCGCTTGAGAGCGAGCGAAGGCTGATGGCTGATGGCTGAATGCTGAAGACTGAATTCTTTAGGCGAGCAGGTGATCCAGTCTATTCCTTCCGGCAGCGGATGGGTGCCGTTCGTCTCAATGCAGATATAGAACCCTGCTGCGTGCAGCGCGTCAATCAGTGCCTTATCGACCTGCAGACTCGGTTCACCACCGGTCAGCACACACATCTTACGCCGCTCGTTCGGCTCGTCGTATAAATTCTGCACCTCCGCTACAATCTGTTCGGCGCTCATCAGCGTGTATTGTGCAAACTCCGTGTCGCACCACGGGCAGCGCAGGTTACAACCGCTGAAACGAACAAACACAGCAGGAATCCCGCTGTGTGCTCCCTCGCCCTGCAAGGTATAGAATATTTCGTTAACTCTGTACAAGTTTAAATCTTCAATCGCGCTCGTAAATCGCAATATTCCCTTCACTCTCCTGAACACTGACTTTGTAGCAATTCTCTACGTGGTCACAAATCCATTTGGCGATGTTCTCTGCCGACGGGTTGACATCTAAGATGTCGTTGATATACTTATGGTCAAACGTGTCCTTCACCACATGTTTGATGTGCGTAAAGTCCGTCACCATTCCGTCGCGGTTCAACTCTTTCGCACGGCAATAGACCACAATGATCCAGTTGTGTCCGTGCAGACTCTCGCATTTGCTCTCGTAGGACAGCGTTAAGTTATGCGCAGCCGAGATCTCTATTGTCTTTTGTACGTAGTACATGAAAAATTTCAAATTTCAAATTTCAAATATCGTAGATCGTATGATCCTCGATGCCGGCTTGTGCCAAGGCTTCTTTTCGTTCACGGCACGTGCCGCACACACCGCAGTGATGCTCGCCGCCTTTATAACAACTCCATGTCTCCGAATAGTCAATCTTCAGGTCTTTTCCTTTGGCAGCTATCTCGGCTTTGGTCAGGAGGGTGTAGGGTGTCAACAACTGCACTCCGTTCCAGGTGCCGAAATGAATCGCATTGTTCATCGCTTCCACGAACTCAGGACGGCAGTCCGGATAGATAGCATGGTCTCCGGCGTGGTTCGCCAGCATGACGTATTGGAAATGATTGTTCTCTGCGATACCGGCAGCGATAGACAGCATAATACCGTTACGGAAGGGTACGACGGTCGATTTCATATTCTCTTCGTCATAGTTGCCTTCCGGTATGGCGTCTGCACCTTCTAAGAGCGAAGACTTAAAGAACTGTTTGATGAACGGCAGACGAATGACCATGTGCGGAATACCGAGCCGCTCACAATGCAGTTTGGCAAACTCTAACTCACGGTCGTTATGGTTCGAACCGTAATGAAAAGAAAGCGCCATGCCAATGCGGTATTGGTACTCGTACAACATCGTTGTAGAGTCTAATCCGCCGGAGAGAACAATCAGACTATCTTTCATACACTTTGCTGAATTGCTCGTTCAGTCGCTGTTTCTTGAGTTCCTGATGCTCGGCATCGGCGTAGTTGGCGAATGGATAGATGCTGATGCCGCCGCGGGGCATGAAATAGCCGGTCACTTCCAGATATTTGGGGTCCATCAGCTTCACCAGATCTTTCATGATGATGTTCACGCAGTCCTCATGAAAATCCCCGTGGTTGCGGAACGAGAACAGGTACAGTTTGAGACTTTTGCTTTCCACCATTCGTTCCCGCGGAATATAACTGATATACAGGTGCCCGAAATCAGGTTGCCCGGTTTTGGGGCACAGTGTGGTGAACTCCGGACAGTTGAATGTCACCAGATACTCGTTCTCCGGGTGCTTGTTCTCAAAC
Organism: Paludibacteraceae bacterium; assembly: GCA_017423085.1. GTDB lineage: Bacteria > Bacteroidota > Bacteroidia > Bacteroidales > Paludibacteraceae > Colicola. The sequence goes on from JAFPGA010000011.1 coordinate 16,180, forward strand.
GTCTCCAGCACACCGGGGTTGTACTGGTCGCTGTATTTCGTTCCCTGGTTGCCCAGCAGCGTCACGCCTTCTAATTCTTTCTCTGTCCGCATTAGCGCATCAGTTTGATTGTTTCACCGTTCTCCATCACTACCAGATAGACACCGCGCGGCAGTTCCATGCTGTATATATCCTCGTTGGTGATGGCTATCTTGCGTCCGTAGATGTCGAAGATGTTGACCCACATACCAGCCTCATAGACGTTCTCAATGCCCTGCGGGTCATATGAACGGACAGTCACGTTATATACACGTTTGCTGATGTAGTCCGATACAACGAACTTAACCGGCAGGAACGTGCTGTACTGGAAGTCCACGGTGTCACCAGAAGCCGGCGTAACGAACGTGTAGTTCGGGTCCGCCAAGGTAATCTTCGGTACTACTTCATTCAATTCCAAATTAGGGAACTTGTTGATATCAAACGCCATGTCGATGGTGTTGGTCGCTTGGATAATATCTCCTTCAACACCCAAGATAGAGAAACTGTTGATTTGTAACTCCGGAGCAGCGGGAGCTGCAGAACCGTTATCCAGCAGGTAGCTTACGATAGCGTCAATCAGCGCCTTGCCTTGAGGGGTCAGTTTGTTTTCTTCTCTGAACGCCAAAGGCATACAGATATACTTTTTGCCGCCACGCATACGCGCGGGGATCTCGTGAATAGCCGTCTGCAACTCACCATCCACGTAATAATGGTCAATATCACGAGTATAGCCGGTTGCCAGACACAGTGTGTTCTCCATTTTCTCACCACTGATGGCTATCGGCATAACACCGTTACCTTTCATTTTCTCGAAGATAGTCAGTTTATCTCCCTGTTTGGCATTGAAGCGCGAGAAGATAGGATGGTCGTTGCGGAAGATATAGATGTTGCAGTTATTGCCGCTGACGGTGTCCACCGTTCCGTTGTCCGGATAACCCCATCCGAGACGGTCGCCGGAATAGGTAAAGCCTTTCATGTTAAATACCGGCAAATCAACAGCTCCTTGAACGATGTCTAACACCTCTTTATTGTCCGCATCGACATCCTCGGAGATTAAAATCCATTTGTACGCCGCGTATTGGTCAGGGCTTCGCTTACCTTCTTTGCGTGCCTTGCGGCGAACGAGGTTCTTGTTGCCACCGGCACTGCTGGTCAGGTGTATGTAAACAGGGTCTTTCTTGCTTCTCTCAATGTCCTTGCACAGGAACAGAATAGGATTGTTGCCCAGATCCAGTTCGTCCACTTTTATCGTACCGGTGAAGGTTGTGTCACCGCCTGTTACGGTAATGGAGTAGGGATACGTGCCGATAGTCGTCGGGCGACCGCTAATTGTATAAATGCCGTTACTGCCGCTGCCGCTGATGCCGTTGGGCTCGGTGCCGGTCCAGGTCAACTGTACGTCGGACGCACTCAGTGCGTAGTAACGGAATGTAACCGGATCATCTATATCTTCGTTCTGGTAAACAGTAATATCCAGTTCGGAGGTTGCTTTGATTGTACTGCTCACTTGGAACGAACCGGGCACGCGGCTGGTCTCGATGCCGTTATAGTAGGAAACGACGTAATATTTATAGATACCCGTCGGGCAATTAGCGATACCGGTCAACTGCAATGTGTCGCTAAGGTCTCCTTCTGTCTTGCTCAATGTGAATCCGTTGGCTTCCGGACCGTCCCATACCAATCGGGTCTCTGCTCCGGGGAGATTATTGTATTTCGTTGCGTAGGTTATAGGGCGGATAGACGTGGTCTGTAGTACCACTTGGTTGGAGTCATTACCCTTTATGTATTTGGTTCGTGGCTCTTGGGCAACACGCAGCGAGAAAGAACATAACTTATTGTCTCCGTTACCGGCTGAACCCGTAATACGAATCACATGTCTGCCGGAAGTGATGTCAAAACGCTCTATACCATAGGCACTCATGGGCGAACGTGTTTGCTTGACATCATCAATATAGACCTCAAACATTTTGTTCTTGGTGGCATCGGAATTGTTGTCTTTGCCGTAGAAACTGAATTGGTCGTAACCTTGAATATGCATTTCTAACATATGGGTTATTCCGGTTAGTTTGACGCAGCGTACCGAGGTCTTGTATTCAGCGGTGGCTGTTGCATTGGCGTCACCGCCAGTTCCGTTACCGCGAATCCGTGCCCAACCGTCAGCTGTGGTACAATTATTCGAAGTACCGTTCTCATCGCATATGTTGCCCGCTTGGTCTCCATTGGAAACGGCAATCGTCACGTTGCTGCTTTTGTCGCGGTTGATGTAGTAAACCTCATATTCTCGACTACCCGAAACAGCAAGCTGAGTGTTATAACCGCCGGCAAGCTCTGAGGCTTCATATTTTTCCGGAACATGGAGTGTCAAATCAGTACTTGGAACAGGAGGACCGTCTGTTACGGTTACCGAACAGAAAGCGGTTTTATTGCCATCCACGGTGGTGACTGTGATCGTGGTAGTACCTGCGGAGAGGGCGCTGACCGTACCATTATTAACCGTAGCTACAGCGGGGTTGCTGCTGGTCCATGTTACCGACTTGTTAGACGCATTGCTCGGTGCAACAGTAGCTGTCAGCGTTTCGCTACCGCCTATCTGCATGTCCAGCGAGGATTTGTTCAGCGATACACCGGTAGGATGTACTACATCGACCGTTACGGTGCAGCTGGCAGAGATGGAGGCGTCCGTGGTGGAAGTAGCCGTAATGATTGCTTGTCCGACCGCTACCGCCGTCACGGTACCATTGGCATCTACGGTAGCCACGCTCTCGTTGCTACTTGACCATGCTACTGCCTTGCCTGAGTTGGCATCAGCGGGGGTATAAATAACGGTCAGCGTCTCGGTACTGCCTACGTACACAGTAGCGGTGCTCTTGTTCAGACTGATGCCGGTAACCTCTATCGGAGTAGGGGGCGCGGTTACAGTTACCGTACAGGTAGCGGTGTGGTTCCCGTCTTCGGTGGTCACTGTAATCGTAGCTGTGCCGGGAGACAATGCACTCACTTTACCGGTCTGGTCAACCGATGCAATCGTAGGGGCGTTGCTGCTCCACGATACGTTCCGGTTGGCTGCATTGCTCGGTGCAACGGTAGCTGTCAGTTGCTCTTCACCGCCTTGCTCAATGCTGGTGCTTGTCTTGTTCAGCGACACACCTGTTACCGCTACCGGACCTGCCGGTTTGAGCCAGATCTTGAGTCCATAGACCTTGATGGTGTTACCGGTACCAAGCGCTGTGCTACCTCCTGTGTAAGCGGGATTTGTAGAACTGATATTCTTGGTAGAACGATAGATACGCAGACACTTCACGTTGGCGCTGTGAAAGTCGTACGTGAACCATTGTGCCGCTGCGTATGAATTGGCGGAAACGGTTACGGGCTCCAATATAGAATAGGTGTTTGCCGTATTCGATGTTGCGGTTGTTTCCCAACCGAATACCGGTGCCTGAATGGATTTGTTGGAACCATTACCTGAAATCAGGTAACTGATGCTGTCAATCGTGTTGTTAGCAGCCAATACTTCAATGTAGTGAGCATTGTACGCTTCGGCTCCGGACGGAGTGTTTCCTAACTGCACGGCACCGCTACTGAAACTGGCGGTGGAAGAAATAGTGATGCCCTCTGTCGGATAAGAGGTCAAGAAACTGCTCGAACCTTGAGTGCTTTCATTGATAGAAAGCGTTGGGGCAACGGCCCAAAGAGAACTTGCAAGAATCGTTGCAACTGCTAATAGAAAACTTTTTCTTAAAATGTTTTTCATATCTATGTTGTTTTTTATTCCGTTTTTCGATATGCCCACAATAGGGGATATTAAATCACGCTGCAAAATTACTACTTTTTTTGCACATCCATGTGCACATATTTAAAAAAAATGTGTAAAAATTGACACTTTATGCTAAAAAATCTCGCGCGCGTACCTTTTTTATTTGCACATGTGAGAAAATTTTTGTAACTTTGCGCGGTTTTTCGGAGAAAACCATAACATATCGTGTAACAAACAATTTTGAATACAATGAGAAAATCTATTTTAGCTGTAGCGTTCTGCCTCGTGGCAACGCTTACAATGACCGCACAGACAGTGGATAAGGCAAAGGTGACGACGAATGCGGAAGCGGCTGCCAAGGCCGGAGAAACTCTCAAAGGATTGGAGAATGAGGAAAAAGCGTGGAAGTTTGACGGCACGGTGGGTCTCAACGCTGCTGCAACCGGGCTGGTGAACTGGGCAGCCGGAGGTAAGAACAACGTCAACGGCATCGTTTATGCCAAGTTGCACCTGCTTTACCATAAAGACGCTATCGCATGGGAGACGAATTTTGACACCGATTTCGGTATGACGTGGATCGACCAGAAGGATGATGCGTTCCAGAAATCCAGCGATAATATCAAACTGGCAACTAAATTCGGATGGGAGTTCAAGCAGAACTGGTATCTCACGGTTCTTGGTTCGTTCCAAAGCCAATATGCTCTCGGGCGTAGTTATGACGGTGGTCCTCTTTACAACCCTATTATCTCCAAATGGCTGGCTCCGTCTTATACGGATGTGTCGGTCGGTATCGACTGGAAAAAGAGTGTGAACGGAGCAGACTTCTCTGTGTACCTCTCTCCTATCGCAGGTCGTGTCACGACAGCGTATGTAGGAAGTGCATGGGATGCCAAATATACGGCGGAGTATATTGCTGCCAACCCGACGGAGACCGGTTATGTGTTCAGCGAGGACCTCAAAGACCGTTACGGTGTGTCTTATTATGACGCAACGGGTGCTAAAGTGTACGACCGTAACGCACGTGCCGAGTTCGGTTTGAGCTTCAAGGGTGCGATTGCGTACACCTACAATGATTTCAAGATCAGCACGACGCTGGGACTCTTTTCTCCGTACGCCGGAAAGGGTTATGACCTCAATGGAGCAGATTCTTACTTCCAGTACTCGAACAAGAACCGTCATTTCGGCATGTTTGATGTCGATTGGGATGTGATGATGAGTTATCAGTTCCTCAAGTGTCTGCAAGTGACGCTCCAGACGAACCTTAAGTATTATCCCGGTACGCTCATCGCAGATAAGAACGGTGTGCTGGCTGAGCGCGTACAGTTCAAAGGCGTTCTCGGTCTGGGTGTAGGATACAGCTTCTAATTGAAAATTAGATGCAAGTTCTTGATGACTTATCGCAAAATGTGCATCTCTTGCTGGAGCGCTACCAAGCGTTGCAGCAAGAGAATTCGTCTTTGCATGAGCAGATAGCCAGACAGCGTCAGGAACTGATTCTAACGCACAGCGAACTATTGGAACTGCAGCAGAAGAACCGCCGCATTGCCACCGCCAATGCCCTCTCTGCCGCAGAAACGAACGAAGAAGCACTCAAGCGCATCAATGCCCTCATCGGTCAAGTTGACAGAGCGATAGCTGCATTGAAAAAATAAATCTGAATGCTGAATTCTGACAAGCAACATATCAACCTCCACCTCGATGCTCACACTGTCGGGCTCGATGTGCCGCGTGAACAGGAACCCAATTATCGGGCAGCAGCGGAACTGCTCAACCGACGCTATCAGTATTACCTCAAACTGCGTCCAAACGCATCCGCAGAACAATTGTGGATGTACACTGCTCTGGAAGTAGCGGTGGCACTCCAGTCCGACGCCCGCGAGAAGAGTCTTGCGCCCGTCGAGAAAGAGTTAAAAGAGTTGAATCAATTAATTACAAAAACGATAAATAAATGAACACAGCAATCCTGATTATTATTAGTGCAGTAGGCGGACTCCTTCTGGGAGCCGGTATCTACTTCCTCATCTCGCGAATTGCTGCTGCGAATGTACTTAAAAAAGCAGCCGAAGAAGCCGAGGTGATGAAGAAAAACAAGATTGTTGAGGCCAAGGAGAAATTTATCGCCCTGAAGTTGGAGCACGACAATGCCGTGCGCGAGCAGGACAAACGTATACAGCAACACGAACAGCGTTTGCAGCAACGTGAGCAGCAGCTCAACCAGCGTCAAGGGGATGTTCAGCGCGCCCTCAACGAAGTGAACCAAAAAACGCAAGCCATCGACCAGCGCCAGCAAGCCTTGGATTACAAGCAGCAGGAAGTGGAGAAGATGCACCAACAAGCGGAGCGTCAACTTGAACAACTGAGCGGAATGTCAGCCGAGGAAGCGAAGAAACAGTTGGTTGAAGCGCTCAAGGATGAAGCCAAAACCGCTGCTCTGTCTTACATCAATGAGATCATGGACAACGCGCGTCTGGAGGCGAACAAGGAAGCGAAGAAAATCATTATTCAGACCATTCAGCGTGTCGCTTCGGAGACCGCAGCTGAGAGTACCGTTTCGGTGTTCCATATTGAGAATGACGAAGTCAAAGGTCGTATTATCGGTCGTGAAGGACGTAACATCCGTGCCCTCGAGGCCGCTACCGGTGTGGAGATCGTAGTGGATGATACGCCGGAAGCCATCACGCTGTCCGCCTTCGATCCGGTACGCCGTGAGATCGCGCGCTTGTCGCTTCACCAGCTTGTGCAAGACGGACGTATCCACCCGGCACGTATCGAAGAGGTGGTAGCCAAAGTGACCAAACAGGTAGAAGACGAGATCATCGAAGTGGGCAAACGTACCACCATCGACCTTGGTATCCACGGTCTCCATCCGGAACTCGTGCGTTTGGTAGGTAAGATGAAGTACCGTTCGTCCTATGGACAGAACCTGCTGCAGCACAGCCGCGAGACGGCGAACCTCTGCGCAGCGATGGCGGGTGAGTTAGGAC
>JAFPGA010000117.1 GCA_017423085.1 Paludibacteraceae bacterium
AAGACCGCGCAATTGTTCCAATCCTGCGCCGAAGCGGGAGCCGAGAGTGCGGGTTGTACGCCGCGTCAACGAGCTGCGCTCAAGAAATACGGAAATCTGTTAGGTCTGTGTTTCCAGATCAAAGACGACATCTTCGACTACAGCGATTTGGAAGAGATAGGCAAGCCGACCATGTCCGATCTGCGCGACGGTAAAGTGACCCTGCCGCTTATCATCGCACTGCAGCGAGCCCCGAAACCCGAAGCGGAAGAGATTAAGGCAAAAGGCGAAAGGTTAGTGGCAAAAGAATATTCGGCAGAAGAGGAAGCGCGCGTGTTGGAGGAGATCAAAGCGTTTGTAATGCGTTTCAAGGGTGACGAATATGCCGTGCAGCGTATGCTGGAGTATAAAAAACAAGCCACAGAAGCGCTGAGCGTATTCCATGACTGCGAAGAGAAAAAGAGCCTGATTAGTTTACTCGACTACGCCATCAACCGCGTTCAATAATTGTTCGCGCAGGGTTTCGTCCGAAATCGAGTTAATCACATCTTTCATAAACGCGTTAACGAGCAGTTGGCGCGCTTTTTGTTTGTCGATGCCGCGCTGCTGCATGTAGAAGAGTGCAGACTCGTCGAGTTGCCCGGTAGAAGCGCCGTGAGTTGCCTTGACATCATCGGCATAAATCTCCAACTGCGGCTGTGTACGCATCTCCGCGGTGTCGGAAAGCAGGAGATTGCGGTTCGTCTGATGCGCTTCGGTCTGTTGGGCATCGGGGGCTATCTTCAGGTCGCCGATGAATCGTCCGCGGCTGTTGTCGTCAAGCACAAACTTAATAAGTTGGGTGGATCTACCACCGCCTACGGCGTGTGTTACATGCGTTTCGGCGATTACGTTTTCTTCTCCGTGCAAGTTCTCTAACGCATAGATCTCCGTTTGGCAGCCTTCGCCTAACTGATTGACCGTAATGGAAAAGGACGCGTTGATCACATGTATCTTCACATGCGAACCTGCTTCCTGGTCTATCTGAAGATGCACCTCTTCGTTAACGAAGACGCGCTCGAATATGTCACCCTTAGAGACCTTCATATCCTTTTTCTTCCAACTCGAGAGCGAGTGTCTTGTCGCCCGTCTTGACGATCTTGCCGTCCGCCAACACGTGTACGAAATCCGGCACGATATAATCGAGCAGACGCTGATAATGGGTGATGACAATAGATGCGTTCTGCGGGGTTTTGAGTTTATTCACCCCTTCTGCCACAATGCGCAGCGCATCGATATCGAGGCCTGAGTCGGTCTCATCCAAGATAGCGAGACAGGGTTCCAACATTGCCATCTGGAAGATCTCATTTTTCTTCTTCTCACCACCGGAGAAGCCTTCGTTAACCGAACGGTTGTTCAGTTTGTCCGGCAGTTCGAGCATGCGTTTCTTCTCGCGCATGAGTGAAAGGAACTCTTTGGCTGAAAGCGGTTCTTTGCCTTCGTACGCCCGTTTCTCGTTGAGCGCGGTGCGCATGAAATTGGTCATGCTCACACCGGGTATCTCGACGGGATATTGAAAACTAAGGAACACGCCCGCGCGTGCGCGCACCTCGGGTTCCATCGTCAGCAGGTTCTGTCCGCGCAGATAGACTTCGCCGGAAGTCACTTCGTAAGCAGGGTTACCGGTGAGCACCGCCGAGAGGGTCGATTTGCCGGCTCCGTTCGGTCCCATTATCGCATGCACCTCGCCTTCGTTGATGACGAGGTTAACACCTTTGAGTATCTCTTTGCCGCCTATCGAAGCGTGCAGGTCTTTTATCTCAAGCAGTTGTTTCATTAGCAAATGCTAAGCATTGCTTCTTAACCGCCGAGCAGATTGCCCGACGGTTAAAAGCAATGCTGATTTATCTTTTTACGTTATGACCGAAGTTGTAACCAATGCGGACAGCCGGTTCTACAACAAATGCACCATACAGAGGGACACCAACGGTGACATCACCGGTGATATACATGTTATTGGAGAATACACGACCGAAGCGAAGTTCTACCGGCACATAGGCAGTTCCGTTCATGGAAGTATTGTCATTAATGAAGCCAAAACCTAAACAAGGGCTAACACCCAACAGGAACGGTCTGTCATTGAGGTCACCCATTTCCATAAGGAGTCCGACAGACCACTTAAATGCGCCTCCGAAGTAGGAAGAGCCACCTGCAAATCCGCCACCTAACCCGGTATAGAAACCTATAGCGAATCTGTCAGATAAAGGATAAGCGAAGTCAAAACCCAGTTGGAAATCCATACCTGCGCCATAGCACGCGCCAAACTCAAGAGGCAAGCCAATACCTATATTACCTCCAATCAGCAAAGGGTTACCTGTGGGAACAGGTTTCGGATTAGGTGCAGGTGCAGCTTTCGGAGCAGCTTTTTTACCGAACGTCCAGCATACCTGACCGTTTTGACCTTCCGAGATGAAGCAAGAGATCACTTTCCAACTTTCGATAAGCCTTCTTGCGATGTCACGGAATTGGTTATCCAGCAGTGAAGTATTATTAACTCGGCAGTAGTGACCTTCTTGCTTTGCCATCGTTTGCAATTGATTCACAATCTTATTCTCAACGACTTTTTCTTTAACGTCAGCACCACCCGGAACGAAGATTGTATAGGACTCGAATGGAATACCTTTAATCGTTCTCGGAAGCACATCCGTAGTGATGTAACGATAATAGTCCTCTCTACTACCAATCTTCTTCTGCGGGTTGATAGAACCATTGTCCAAACCATCGGTAAAAGCAACGATGGCTGCATTCGAGAACTTCTTCAGTCCTTCTGCATACTCAACTGTCATATCGAACGCATCGTCAAACGAACGATAGAGCGCTGTACCATTACCTTGACGGAAGTTCTCTATAAAGGTTTTCATGTCTTCAGCCGAACGGTAAGTAAGAGGCTGCAAATCACGTTTTTGCGTTTGTTGAACAGAAGAGAAACCAATGATACCGATGTGGATGTTACCCGAGTTACTGGATGCCAACATAACGTCGATAAAGGATTTGGCACTGTTCTTTACATCGCGGAAGCCTTGTTCGCTAAGCGAGTTACTGCAGTCAAGTACCAACATTACAGTCATTTCGTTCGTGTTGGTTGCATTGACATTCTCATTACCTGTTTCCACATCGGGGATCCACTGATTGAGCGACTCGTCATACACCCAAAGGGCAATGTGCTCCAAATCAGGATGACCATCATAAGTTACACGATCAAAAGTAAAATAAACATTACCACGATTCGTTTTACGACCGAGATACTTGGACTTCACCGGGAAAGTAAGACCTACAGGTTGCACATTCGTCAACTCATAAGCGATACCTCCATTCGGGAACGTGGTTTGGAAGTTACCATAGATTTTGTACTTGGCATCATCCGGGTGGATACGCCAGTCTTCACTTGCATTCTGAGCAAATGTCATTACGCTGCAAAGCATTGCAAACGCAAAAAGAAAGATTTTTTTCATTTGAGAGATTGTTTGGTTAGTAATAAAAAAGTTTATAATGGGTGATTATAATTGGCTC
>JAFPGA010000118.1 GCA_017423085.1 Paludibacteraceae bacterium
ATGACGCAGCAGACAGTCATAGCGCGGTGTCCCATGTGCAGTGCCAAACCGGCGATGCAGGAGCCTTCCATCTCGTAGTTGGTGATACGCTGTCCTTCGTAACGGAACGCGGTGATCTTCTCGTTGATATCCGGCACAGCCAGAGGTACACGCAGTACACGTCCTTGCGGGCCATAGAAACCGTTGGCAGCGATCGTGCAGCCACGCATCATATCGTCCTTGGCAATGCGGTCCACGAGCTCGGGGTTCGCTGCTACTACGTAGGGCACAGCGGCTTTCTTCGGATAGCCGATGAAATCCACCAACGCTTTCTCGAAGCCTACATCTGCGATCTTGTCGCGATCCTCATAGAACGCCAACACACCGTCGAAACCGATGGATTTCTGGCTAACGAGGAAGGTGCCCAGAGGGATATCTTCTTGCATGCCACCGCAGGTACCGATACGTACGATGTCGAGGCAGCGTTTCTGAGCCTTCTCGGTGCGGGTAGCGAAGTCGATGTTGGCAAGCGCATCGATCTCGTTCATGACGATGTCGCAGTTATCGGTACCGATACCGGTTGAAATACACGAGATACGTTTGCCTTGGAACTTACCGGTGATGGTATGGAACTCACGGGACTGAACGTCACACTCAATAGAACCTTCGTCAAAGAAGGAAGCCACCATATTCACGCGGTCTTGGTCACCGACAAGGATGATCTTGTCTGCCAGGAACTCCGGTTTGAGGTGGAGATGGAATGCAGAACCATCGGCATTGATGATTAACTGCGATGCGGGAAAAGTTTTCATTTTAGATTTATGATTTAAGATTTTTGATTTACGATTTTAAGCTTCGCCACCGGCAAAGGTCAAAGGCAGCGTACTGCCGTGTGCGGGACCGATGGGTTGGATGGTACCGAACTTCTGCTCATACTGGCCGATGTTGTTCTGCAACGCGGCAAGGATCTTCTTTGCCTGATCCGGAGTAACGACCACACGCGATACCACATTCGCTTGCGGAAGACCCGGCATGAGTTGTGCAAAATCCAATACGAACTCCGTAGGAGTGTGTGCTATGAGTGCCAAGTTGGCGAATACGCCCTGCGCTTTTTCCGGGGCGATGTTGATTTTCAATTCTTTCTGTTCTGCCATAATTATATTAATTTACGATTTACAAATTTATGATTTATGATTTACCATTTTTTCATTCGTTTGGGTACGAGGAGCATGTAGAGGTTGACGAGCGGAAGGGCGATGTCGAACCACAGGATGCTGAACATATTAAAACGCTTCAGTCCCATGCGTCGTGCGGACACATTGAGAATAGAGGTCTGTATGATCCAGCGGGCGAGGAACAAACCTACCGCACTGCACATCAGCAGTTCCCACATGCCGAATTGGAGGTGCAAGGCCTGAATGTTATACGTCAGGCAAGCATAGACGATGGTTGCGATGACTGCCGCGTAGAACAACCCGCGTGTGAGCGGCTCGAGCGTGAGGCGGAACTGCGTCACGCCTCTGTAGGACGGCGACACAGACAGATGACGGCGTTTCTGCTGCCACCACTCTTTCATCGTCTTCTTGGACAGCGACCATACATAGCTGTCGCGACTGAGCACCACAGCCGTGTTCGCTTTGGTGGCTACGTGGTTGACAAACAGGTCATCATCCCCTGCCCTGTTGTTCATCATATGCGTGAAACCGCCGGACTCGAAGAAGAGCGCTTTGCGGTAGGCGAGGTTTCGTCCAACACCCATGTAGGGATGTCCGCACAGCGCCGCGCCCAGGTAATGCAAGCCGTTAAAGAGCGTGTCGAAACGCACCAGACGGTTGATATGTCCCTGCTCCTCAAAATACGGGCTGAAACCAAGGACTATTTCTGATGGGTGATGGGTGATTGGTGATTGCTTAAATCCCGCCATCATTCGGGATATCCAGTGCTTGCTCTCCGGAACGCAGTCCGCATCGGTAAGCAGCAGGTAGTCGTATTGAGCGGCTTTGGCTGCCAGCGTGAGTGCCAGTTTCTTGGTCGAACGCACACGTGCGCCGTAGGGCACGAAAGTCATGTGCAGACGTTCATCGCGCACCATGTAACTCTCTATCACTTCGCGTGTGCTGTCCTCCGAACCATCATCCACCACGATCACTTCGTACACCGGATAATCCTGTGTCAGCAACGCTTGCAGGTAATGGGAGAGGTTCTCGCTCTCATTGTGCGCACAGAGGATAATTGTCACACCCTCAGTGATGGGTGATTGGTCATTGGTGACGGGTGATTGTTTTTTGCTTTTTCTCAACTTACGCGCGGGCGCAGCCATGTAGCGGCTGTACCAATAGAGCTGCACGAGGAAGAGCAACGCCAGTGTGCCTAACAGCACGTAATCGATGATATGAAAATTCGCTATACTCAACACGAGGCTCATTTCACAATTTTAATCTTATACACATGCGTGGACGAACCGTCTTCCGCATTGACAGTGATGGTCCACGGCTTGCCGTTGATCTCACCCGGCTCAACAGTCATCTCCGAAGCACCCAGTTTGCGACCGTTGAAACGCGCTTTCTCTCCTTTGATATTCGTCAGCGTGCCGATACCACGATATCCTGCGATTTGGACCGTTTGCGCTCCGCTGTTGGGGAGTTTGTAGGTCTGCAGTTGGTCACTATTGGGGTCAAACTCTTTCCACGCTGTGCCGTTGATGGTCAGACGTTGAATCTTCGACGAATAAATCAGTTCCACGTCATCTACATAGAGTGCATTGCCGTCATAGAGGCCGTCGTTCGCGCGGAAAGCGGGATAATTACCCGCAGAGAAGATGACATTGCACATGGTCGGGCGACCATCGTTCTTGTAGAAAATAGGCACCTTGATAAGCGTCCACTCGTTATATTTGGCACGCGCGCGATACCAACCCTCCGCCACTTGTTTTACCGGCTGGTCAATGCCGCACTCATTGCCGTCCGTAGCCGAACGCACATCACTCTCTTCGTTCACGCGCTCTGTCTCCGTACAACCGCCCGCTTTGTTCTTATACTTGCTGCTCTTGGCTGTGCCTATCCACGAGTAGTAGAGCAGATGGAAATCCTCTTTGTCCGTATTCGGTCCCACACGTTTGATCCATACCGCCATCGTGTCCGGACGGTGTTTCCAAGCGATACCGCCTTCCGTACCGGCTGTTGCGCTGTTCAGGTTCAAGCCCTTCAAATACTGCCACGGATAGCCCAGCGACATGTAACCCGGGCCTGTAGCGCCCAAGTTCAGTTTGGGAATACCTATCGCGCGGTCGGTCACGTAGGCGCAATACCCCGTACGACCCGGTTTCTGGAACATGAACGTAAATTTCGAACCAGCCTGGCTTACGTTCGAACCGTGCCAATCCACCAACTGCGGGTCGTTCTTGAATTTCGCGCCCCAGTTCTCAAAATGGCTATCCGGCAACTGCTGCGCATAGGTCATCGCAGCTGCCAATAATGCTATTATAACAATACTTTTTCTCATATTCACACTAATTCGCGTGCAAAGGTACACAATTTTTTGCATATATGCAAATAAAAACAATAAAAAAGCAGCGCGCGGCTGCTTTTTTATTATCGGCGTCCTTGATGACGAGGATGTCGGCGCATCCCTCTTCTACCTATCGCGGAACGATGATCTCTGAAACGCGGATCATCGCGCCGAACAACCTCAATACGCTTCATGCGCCTTGCGTCCTCGAACCGGATATCACACGGCATCGGCCTTGCTGGACGAAGGAAAACAATACGCTGCTCCTTCTTTACTACCTGCTTACCTCTGCATTTACCTTTCCTTACTTCTCGCGCGCTAACATTTAGCACGAGCATAGCACTTACGGCTACCAAGACTAATTTTCTAATCATAATTCTGTCCTCCTGATTTAGCGTGTTAATACTTCATTTATAAACCGGTTCACATACACCTAAACAAACATCGTGCCAAACTATTTTTATCTTTTTCTCCATTTTATTTTGCATATGTGCAAAAAAAGCAGTACCTTTGCACACAAATTATGCAATCATCGTGCCAATGAACAGTAATACATTCGGAGAGAACTGGACGTTTACAAGCTTCGGTGAATCACACGGAGCAGCAATAGGCGGCGTGCTGGACGGCGTGCCGGCAGGACTGCGAATTGACATGGATCTTATCCGACGCGAGTTAGACAGAAGAGCAGGAAAGGTACAAAGTGACGATGTACAATGTACAAAGGGAGTTTCCCCGCGGGCGGTGCGCGAGCCGGACGAAGTGGAGTGGCTGTCGGGAGTAATGGACGGCCTCACCTTGGGAACACCGATAGCGTTCATCATTCGCAACAAAGATGCACGGCCGGAAGACTACGAGTGGTTGAAAACGAATTACCGTGTGGGGCATGCAGATAAGGTGTACGAGCAGAAATACGGCATTCGCGACTGGAGAGGCGGCGGACGAGCGAGTGCCCGCGAAACAGCAGGGCGTGTAGTGGCAGGTTGCATTGCCAAGCAGGAGTTGGCGCAGAAAGGCATTACGATCCATGCGGAATTGGTGCAAGTTGGCACAGAGACCGACCCCGATAAGTTCAACGACATGATAGCCGCTTATCAGCGGGAAGGTGACTCCATCGGCGGTATTATTGAGTGCCGCATCACCGGTTTGCCGGCAGGGATAGGTGAACCGATTTTCCATAAGTTACAGGCAGAATTAGCCTTCGCGGTGATGAGTATCAACGCGTGCAAGGGTTTTGAGTACGGCACAGGGTTCGACGGTGTGACGCAACCGGGCTCTGCCATTAACCATATTTCCGGTGGTATAGCCGGCGGCATCTCCGACGGTACGGAGATCGTCTTCCGCTGCGTGTTCAAGCCCACTCCATCCACGCCCAAAGCCGGCGTAAAAGGAAGACACGACGCGTGTGTTGCCACTCGCGCCGTGCCTGTCGTCGAAGCCATGACGGCTTTAACATTAGTCAGTCTTACTTAACTTCTACCGGTTTGTACTTCGGTACAAGACCTTTCATGATGCTCCAGCCGATGATGTAAGCCACACCACAGAAGCAGAACATGATAAAGTATCCGGCAGGTTTACCCTCGAAGCCCAAGAACGTGAAGTTCTTTCCTGCTTCTTCAGCAAAAGTAAACAGTGTTCCTGCAGATTTCTGGATGATCATCGAACCAATACCACCGGCCATCGCTCCGATACCGGTCACCGTGGCGATAGTGGATTTCGGGAACATATCACCCACCGTAGAGAACAGGTTAGCAGACCAAGCCTGGTGTCCTGCTCCGGCAAGACCGATCAGGATAGCCGGCCACCATGCCGAGTAAGCTCCCAAAGGTTGCGCCAACAGTGCACAAAGCGGGAAGAAGGCAAAGATCAACATGGACAACATACGACCTGCATACGGCTCCATTCCTTTCTTCTCCACAAACAATTTCGGAAGATAACCGCCAAAGATAGAAAGGAAAGTAACGATGGCGTACAGCACGAAGATCAACGCCATACCCATACCGGACGAAGCCTTGTATCCGAACTGATTCTGGAAATACGACGGTGCCCAGAACAGGAAGAACCACCACACACCATCCGTCAAGAACTTACCTACAAAGAAAGACCATGTCTGACGATACTTGTAGTAATTGAAGAACGGCACATTCAGCAGCAAGAGCGACAGTGCGAACACTGCGATGTACAAATAGGTGTTCTCAATGAACAGCGAACCGATCAACGCAGCAATACCCAACACGATATATACCCAAGAATAAGGCAGCATGGAAATAGGAGCTTTCTCTTCACTTGCCTTGCTCTCTGCTTTAGCAGCCGTATCATCATCCTGATGAATATATGCCAACTCGGCTTCATTGACACGCTTGGAATCTTTTGGTTTGTCATACATGAACTGCCAGAAGAACATCCAGATGAAGCCCAGCGCACCGATGATGATGAACGCCATTTCCCATCCGAAATGTTTTGCCAATGCCGGTATGCAAAGCGGAGCAGCCAGCGCACCTACAGACGCACCTGCATTGAAAATAGACGTAGCGAATGCACGGTCCTTCTTAGGGAAATACTCTGCCGTCACCTTGATAGCTGCTGGGAAGTTACCCGCCTCACCAAGCGCCAGAATACCACGGCAAAGAAGGAACAGATACACACCTGTTGTCGCGACAGCCAATGCCACGTCAGCACTGATATCCGCCGCTCTCATGGCTTCCAGGCTCTCAAGACCCTCTATGTGCATGGTTGCCCAACCGCACGCTGCGTGCAAACAAGCGCCACCGGACCATACACCGATTGCAATCAGATAACCTTTCTTCGTGCCCATCCAGTCGATGAACTTACCGGCAAAAAGACATGCTACGGCATAGAAGATAGAGAACAAACCCGTTATAGTACCATAATGAGCGTCTGTCCAGTGGAATTCCGGTTTGATGAACTCCTCATAGGTAAGAGACAGAACCTGGCGATCGAGATAGTTAATGGTCGTTGCAACAAACAACAACGAACAAATCCACCAACGCCAGTTAGACATTAATTTTTGTTGTGTACTCATAAAGACATTTCAAATTTATGATTTCAAATTTATGATTTACTTGCGGCAAGCAGCGATGATGTCGAAGCACTCTTTGCACTTGTCGGTCACGTACTTCCAGTCGCCGGCTTTGACCTTGTCGGACGGGAAGAGCTTGCTGCCAATACCTACGCAGTACACACCTGCAGCGAACCACTTTTCCAAGTTCTCTTTCTCCGGAGCTACACCACCGGTAACCATGATCTTCGACCACGGCATCGGAGCCATGAGACCCTTCACGAGGTTCGGACCAACTACGTCACCTGGGAATACCTTTGTGAAGTCGCAACCTACTTCCTGTGCCAAGCCTATCTCACTAGGAGTGAGACAACCCGGACAATAGGTCACGCAACGACGGTTGCAGACAACTGCGATATCCTTGTTGAACAACGGACCTACGACGAAGTTAGCGCCTAACTGCAGGTACAGCGAAGCCGTCGGAGCATCAACAACGCTACCGATACCGAGTGCCAATTCCGGGCACTCTTTAGCTACCCACTTGCTCAGTTCGCCGAATACCTCGTGTGCGAAATCGCCACGGTTGGTGAACTCAAAAGCACGTACACCGCCTTCGTAACAAGCCTTAATCACGTTCTTGCAAACTTCTACATCCTTGTGGTAGAACACAGGAACCATCGGTGCGGCTTTAATCTTCGCCATCACCTGAAACTTATCAAACTTTGCCATAATTATTCTTTTTTAGCGTTGAACACGTC
>JAFPGA010000119.1 GCA_017423085.1 Paludibacteraceae bacterium
CTCCTTGTAGAAGCCCAAACGATGCATTCCGCTGTCTATCTTCACATGAATCGGCACATTCTCCAACCCCTTGCTTTCAGCCGCAGCGACAACGGTCTTCAACGATTGATGGCTATACACATTCGGTTCCAAATTATTTTCCAAAATCAGATCCATCGCAGCGACCTCCGGGTCTATGATGATGATCGGTAACGTGATACCCGCTTTGCGCAATTCCACGCCTTCATCTGCCACCGCAACTGCCAGATAATCAACCAATCCGCTCTTCTGAAGCGCCTTGCTAACGTCCACACTACCTGCTCCGTACGCAAAAGCCTTCACCATACAGGTTAACTTGGTCGTCGGCTTCAACAGACTGCGGAAATACCGCACGTTATCCACCAGAGCAGACAGATTCACCTCCATCACCGTCTCGTGCGTTTGATGCAAAATGCGCTCCGCAATCGTTTCTTCGTCATATCCCAACGCGCGCATCACTGCCGCACACGTGCGCACATTCTGATGCGTCGGGTCTTCAATCACACGCTCCGAATGAACAAACAACTTATTCTTCTCCTCACGTTTCTGCTCCAGCGAGGCAAAATTCTCATCATGCTCATGACCGATATACGTGATCACACCTATCGTCGGGCGAATAATTCGCTCCAGCTTCTCCATCTCCCCTGGTTGACTGATTCCCGCCTCAAAGATAGCCAAAACAGGCTTATGTCTTTCAGGCGAAGCCGGTCTTACAGCGTTAGCGGTCTTTGTTCTTTCAGCGAAGCGGTCAGCGTTTTCAAGCTGGAAAACGCTAAGCGGCACGCCTATCTGCGAATTATACGATTTCGGCGAACGAATCACCTCATAGTCCTCTTTCAACAACTGATACAGCCATTCCTTCACCACCGTCTTGCCATTCGAACCCGTGATGCCGATCACCGTGCCCTCAAACTGACTCCGCACGTACGCCGCCAAGTCCTGCAACGCCTGCACAGCTTCACCCGTCACAAACGCACGCACTCCCTTCGCTTCCAGTTCCGGTATATACTTGGCGCCGTCGTTCTTCCCCGTCTTGATAGCAAAGAACATGGTTTGAGAAGCCCTTCGTGCATCCAACTGGCGGCTATCCGTCAACAAATGCCGAATCTCAAAATCCCCATCACCCGTCACCCGTAACCGGTAACCGTTCTTACCTTCAAAAACCTGCTTAATTTCAGATATTTTCATGATTTTATCACTTTGCGGCTGCAAAATTACATTTTTTTTTGCATATGTGCAAATTTTTTACTAACTTTGCACCCGAAAATGAATAATTTGCTTCGGTTCTAAACCGGTTGCGCCCAAATTTAAAAAATTATGACAACAGATACTATCCTTCTGATAATAGCCATTGTCGCGCTGATGATCTTCGGTTTTTGGTTCATCATGCATTCGCAGTACAAAAACGAAGAGCGCAAACGGCAGTGGGAACTCAAGCGTGAGTCCCAGAAAGCCGTTTCTCCTATTCGTCTCCGTGCTTACGAGCGCTTGGCATTGCTGCTCGAGCGCACCAAACCGGAGCATATGCTGATGGAGTTGCGCGCCAAGGAACCGAACGCTCTCGCCACATGGACCGTTCCGCAACTACAGCAGTACTTGCTGCAGACCATTCGGGCTGAGTTTGACCATAACCAAAGTCAACAAGTCTATGTGTCCGACGAAGTATGGGATATGATCGTGGATGCACGCGACCAGACAGCGGCGTTCATCATCTCCATGGTGGCGCAGATCCCGCAGGGCGCAACTGCCCAGGTTTATGCAACCACCCTGCTCACCGCCTATGCGTCTAACGGCCTCACGCCTACCGACAAAGCACTCGAAGCACTCAAAGATGAAGCTAAAACGCTTATGTAGCATATTATTCTGTGTTCTGTGCTCTGTCAGCGCAGCGGTCTGTGCTCCTGCGGATTCCATCTACAACGGCACGCAGATCAAACTGGACATCGCGTCCCCTATTCTGACGCCCGCGCTGTACAAATGGCAGATGCAGCACTATGAACTGGCGGCGAACGTGAGGCTCGCGAAGCGGTTCTACCCGACATTCGAACTCGGTTATGCCGGTGGCTCAACCGCTCGCGGAGACAGCATCGCCTATACCGGACAAGGTGGGTTCTTCCGCGTCGGAGGGGATCTGAATCCGTTGAAGAAACATCCTGAATCGCCACACGCTTTTCTCGTGGGCGTTCGGCTCGGAACAGCCGTACAACAGTTCACCAACGGACCGGGACTCAAAAGCGGCGTAGCGGCTGACTGCTGGGGAGAGATAGTAGCCGGTTGCCAGGTGGAGATTGCTAAAGTGAACAACACCGCGTTCTACATGGGATGGATGGGACGGTTCAAATGTCTCTTCACACGCGAACTGACCGGCATGCCGGCGGCCGACATGACAGCCATTTATATCCCAGGCTTCGGCAAACGCGATAACATCGCCTGGGGTGCCAACTACTACCTCGGATGGAGATTTTGAAAATTTGAAATCATAAATTATAAATCATAAATAAATTTACTATGAATTCGACACAACTTTTGAATCGTGCGGCAGACAACATTCGTATCCTGGCCGCAGCAGCAGTAGAGAAAGCTAAGAGTGGTCACCCGGGCGGCGCTATGGGTGGCGCAGACTTCATCAATGTGCTTTTCTCGGAATTCCTTGAGTACGATCCGGAGAACCCCGGATGGGAAGCACGCGACCGTTTCTTCTTGGACCCGGGTCACATGGCTCCTATGCTCTACGGACAACTCTGCCTGGCTGGTAAATTCACCCTCGAGGACCTGAAGAACCTCCGTCAATGGGGTTCGGTTACACCGGGTCACCCGGAGCGCGAGATTGAGCGAATGATTGAGAACACGTCCGGTCCGCTCGGTCAAGGTCATACGTTCGCTGTCGGTGCAGCTATTGCTGCCAAGTGGTTCAACACCCGTTACGGTGACATTCACAACCCGACCATCTACGCTTTCATCTCGGACGGTGGTGTACAAGAAGAGATCTCGCAAGGC
>JAFPGA010000120.1 GCA_017423085.1 Paludibacteraceae bacterium
GCTTCGGAACGTCGTTATACTCCATTTTCTCACGAATACCTGCGAGGCAGACGATAGCCAGGAACCATCCGATACCCGAACCGAGCGCGTACATGAACGCATCGCCCAGACCGGTGATAGCCTTCGGGTCCACATCCGGCAAGCCGATACGCTGCTGCATGAAGAGCGAACCACCCATGATGGCGCAGTTCACCGCGATCAGCGGCAGGAAGATACCGAGGCTGGCATAGAGCGACGGGCTGAACTTCTCTACAATCATCTCCACCAGTTGCACGATAGCGGCAATGACGGCGATGAAAAGGATGAAGCTGAGGTAGCTCAGGTCGAGACCTTCTACCAACGCACCCGGACCCAATACATATTTCTGCAGCAGGTAGTTAACCGGCAGGGTGACGATAAGCACGAACGTAACGGCTACACCGAGACCTGCAGAGGTCTTCACGTTCTTCGACACTGCCAGGTATGAGCACATACCGAGGAAGTAAGCGAAGATCATGTTGTCAGCAAAA
The DNA here is from genome assembly GCA_017423085.1 of Paludibacteraceae bacterium. Lineage (GTDB taxonomy): Bacteria > Bacteroidota > Bacteroidia > Bacteroidales > Paludibacteraceae > Colicola. The sequence continues at coordinate 510 of JAFPGA010000120.1, forward strand.
ATGCTGCGCATGAATAAACTTAAAGCGTGTTCCATTACTTAGCCTCCTTATCGTTATAGGCTCTGTGAGCCCAGATTACACATCCTACGAGAATCAATGCCATAGCCGGCATGAGCATCATACCGTTGTTCTCGTATCCTGCATCGTACCAGCTTTGCGGGAACACTTGGAAACCGAGCAGTTGTCCGGCACCGAACAGTTCGCGCACGAAAGCGACGATGACAAGGATGATCGCATATCCCAGACCGTTGCCCAGACCATCGAGGAACGAATCCCAGGGTTTGTTGGTCATGGCGAATGCCTCGAGACGACCCATCAGGATACAGTTGGTGATGATCAGACCGAGGTAAACGGACAGCTGCATTGCCACGTCATAGGCAAAGGCTTTGAGCACTTCGCTCACGAGTGTTACCAGCGCAGCCACTACCACGAGTTGCACGATGATACGTACACGCATCGGGATGGTGTTGCGGATAAGCGACACGATGACGTTTGCCATAGCGACGATGATCGTCACAGCGATACCCATCACGAGTGCCGGCTTGAGCTGTACCGTTACGGCGAGTGCCGAACAGATACCCAAGATCTGCACAACGACGGGGTTATTGGCGTTAAGAGGACCTAACAATGTGTCCTTAGTCTTTTGACTCAACATCTTCTGCCTCCTTTTCTTCAATAGGTTCTACATTCTCTTTCTGAGCCGGCACGTCGTTGAGGAACTGAGCGTAGTTCTTCATCTCCTCGGCAAGCATGGTGCTTACGCCTTCGGAGGTGATGGTAGCGCCGGAAACGGCATCCACCTGCTCTTTGCCTTCAGCGAGTTTGCCTTTCTTGAGCACAGCCACGGAAACGACTTCGCCTTCGGCGTTGCGGATGTGGTGGTTCTCAAACTGGCTACGGAATTCTTTTTCTACGATCTTGGCACCCAGACCCGGAGTCTCTCCTTCGTGGTTGAAGTTAACACCCCAGATGGTGTTCTTGTCCTCGTTGAGAGCCAGGTATCCGCCGATACCGCCCCACAGACCTTTACCGGCGAGCGGCAGGATGTACTTGGTAGCACCGTTGAGGTTAGCTACATATACTTCCTTGCCGTTCTCGAGGCGAATGGTGTCGTTGACGAGTGCCAGGTACACCTCTGCGGGGTCGCCTTGAATCGAATCCACCTTGAGGGCACCGAGGATCTGTTTCTGCTTGTCGAGCAGCACGTTCTTGTCCTTACGCTCTTGGAGCACGGAGCTCACAACAGCCAGAAGTACTGCCACGATGACTACTACTACCGTCATATAGACGAAGGTGTAGATATTACTGTTTGTATTCAGTTTCATAGCGTACCTCCTTATTTAGCCACGCGTTTTGCGCGTTTGTTGATGTTTACTTGAACGACGCACCAGTCGATGAGCGGAGCGAAGGCGTTCATCAGCAGGATAGCCAGCATCATACCCTCCGGATAACCCGGGTTGAGTACACGTACGAGCACTGCTACCAGACCGATGAGGAAGCCGTAGATCCATTTACCGCACTCGGTACGAGCCGAGGTAACAGGGTCGGTTGCCATGAACACGGCACCGAACGCGAAACCGCCGCTTACCAGATGCATGTACCACGGATACTGCGCTGCGAGATTGGACTCGGCTCCGAAGCGGTTGAACAGGATCGCTGTCAGCGCACCGCCTACGAACGTAGCGAGCATCGTCTTCCAGCTGGCAACGCCTGTGCAGATGAGCAGCAGACCGCCCAGCAGGATAGCCCAGATGCAGGTCTCACCGACCGAACCCGGAATCAGACCGTTCGCCATGTCCCAGAAGGACTGCGAAACCGGTGTGCCGGTGCCTAATTGGGTGAGCGGAGTAGCGCAGGTGTAGCCCTCTACCAACTGACCGCCGTCCCAACCGAAGGTGCTGCCGATGCGAACGAACGGCTCGTCACCCGTCATGTGCGACGGATACGCGAAGAACAGGAACGCACGCGTGATAAGCGCTACGTTGAAGATGTTATAACCCGTACCACCGAACACCTCTTTGGCGAAGATGACTGCGAACGCAACTGCGATAGCCACTTGCCACAGCGGGGTGTTGATCGGTACAATAAGCGGGATAATGAAACCTGTTACCAGGAAACCTTCTGCTACCTCTTCGTGCTTGATCTGCGCTACGGTGAACTCGATACCCAGACCGACTACGTACGCTACGATGAGGTAGGGCAGTACAGCCAGCGTACCGAAACCGAATGCTTTCCAGAACAGCGGGCAGGTCAGCTCGCTGATGGCTGCCAGTTGACCGGTTGCCAGCAGGTGCTGATAGCCGACGTTGAACATACCGAACAGCAGAGCCGGGATGAGCGCGATGACCACCAGGATCATCGTACGCTTGGAGTCACGACCGTCGTGGATATGACTGCCGTTGCGCTTGGCGGTAGCATCGGGCGTGAACAGGAACGTATCGAAGGCATCATAGAAACTGCTCAGTTTCGCAAACTTACCGCCCTCTTGGAAGTTCTGACCGAACTTCTTCCAGATTTGATAGAACTTATTCATCACTCAATCTCCTTTTTTAAATTGTCCAGCGCCTGACGAACGATAGCCTGCAGCGGCATCTTGGACGTGCAGACGAACTCACATAGCGCAAAATCTTCCGGAGCCACTTCGTACGCACCCAGCGCCTCCATGCGGTCGATGTTACCGGCAATCATGGCTTTGATGAGGTACTCAGGGTAGATATCCATCGGGAACACCTTGTCGTACTCACCGCTGACGATGATCGCCCGGCGACCGCCTTTGAGGCGTGCATCCCACGGATAGTGTTTCGGACCGAACAACCACTTGGTGAAGCAGTTGTCGAGCAACTTGGCAGGGTCGGTGCAACCGGCGTTGAAGTCCTTGAGACGCGGCAGCATCCAGCCCATGAACTCTGCTTTCTCCGAGCCTTCGTCCAGCACGGTGAACTGATTGTCATAGATCGAGATCATCTCGTCCAAGCCGATCTGTTTGCCGCTGAGGACATTGCCGGCGATGTAACGGCACGGGCACTCGGTGTGTACGTTGCTGGTCAGGACAGCCGATACCGGCATACCCGGCAGCACGTTGTAGTACTGACGACCGTACGCGAGCGGACCGGTCAGCGCCACTTTCTTGCTCATGTCCACGATACCTTTCTGGAACAGACGTCCGATGAGGACGAGGTCCTGAATGTTGAGCGTGAACACCGTCTCACCTTTAGCCAAGGGCGCGAGGTTGTTGAGCTGTACACCTACGTTACCTGCAGGGTGCGGACCGAACACCTCGTACAAGGTGCAGTCCTTCAACTCACGGAACTCGGTAGCCTTGGCACCGCCGCGGATACCGATGAATACCGGCGCGAGTTGGGCGAGTGCCGATACACCTGCTTGCAGGGTAGGTAACTGACCTTTGAGCACGAACTCGTAGTTCGGAGCTGCGGGCGCACTGTCAAAACTCGAAATGAAGATAGCGCGAGGTTGCTTGCTCGGCAGCGCGATGCAGTCGTACGGACGTTGCTTCATCAGAGCCCAGAGACCCGACTTGAGCAACAGCTCCTTCACGTCACCTGCGGTGTCGAAGTGCTCGTACTCGATCTTGGCATCTGCCGCGATGTCAATGGAGAGAATCTTACGGCGCTCTCCACGTACGATCTCCTTCACTTCACCCGATACCGGAGAGGTAAAGAACAAGCTCTCAAACGCCTTGTCGTGAAACAGCGGGCTACCCGCTTTCACGCGATCGCCGACTTTGACATCCAGCTTCGGTGTGATGCCGGCGAAATGGTCGGGCACTATATGAAAGAGCTCCGGTCGGCGAACGCTACCCAGCGTCTCGGCTGCCGCTCCCTCAAAGGGAATGTCCAAACCACGTTTCAGTTTGATTGTTTGCATAATGTTACTATTAATTGTTTGTTTTTTGTTTGTCACGCAAAAATTGCGTGCAAAATTACAACTTTTTTTCCATATACACAAGCGCGCGCGTATTTTTTTTGAAAATAATTTGCATATATGCGAAAAATGTTGTAAATTTGCAGCCGATTTTATATTATACCGTAATACGATGAGAAAATTTTTCCTTTTTGTGTGTGCACTGATGTGCGGTCTCTATGCCGAGGCGCAGTTGTTAAATCCGTCCTATCTGCGATATATTGAGCAGTGGAAAGGCGTAGCTGTTCAACAGCAGCAGGAGTATGGTATCCCGGCTTCTATCACTATGGCGCAAGCTTTGTTGGAGTCGGCTGCCGGACAGAGCGAACTGGCGCTGAATGCCCGCAATCACTTCGGCATCAAGTGTACGAACGAGTGGTTCGGTGGTGTGTATTATCACGACGATGACAGCCAGGGTGAGTGCTTCCGCATGTACCCCGATGCGTCTGAGAGTTTCAAAGACCACTCGCTGTTTCTCAAACGCCCGCGTTATGCCACCTGTTTTGAGATAGCGATAGAGGATTATGAGGGCTGGGCGAACCGTCTCAAAGAGTGCGGATACGCTACGGACAAACTATATGCACAGAAACTGGTTAAACTGATTCAGGATTATCGTCTGGATACCTTAACACAAGCCACGGCTATTGCTGCAGCAGCGCCGGACACGGTTGTGGCAACTCCACCGGCACGCCGTCCCCTCAAAGCCGCAGTGGTACGTCGCTCCGAGCCGATCATGGTCGTTCACAATGACCCCGAACCGCCGTACGTAGAGCCCTTAACCGCACGCCAGGAACGCGACAGTTTTCTGTTAGAGCACCCGAAGAAGAAATGCAACGGTGTGTCGTATGTTGTTGCACGTGAGGGAGATACGTATGCGAATGTTGCCTTCCGTCTCAATGTGCGCGAGCGTGAATTGCGCGAATGGAACGATGCGTTAGGACGTGACCTGGCTGTGGGGGATCGTATCTATATAGCTGCCAAGAAAACCATCGGTACCAGCGATTTTGTGTGGACGCACACCGGTCAGTCCTTCTGGCAATTGTGCCAGGAAGAGGGTGTCCAACTACAGGCAATCCAGAAACTGAACGAGTTAGACCCGTCTATCCGCGTGTTCCGTACACGGCAGAAGATATACCTGAAGAAAGTGAAAGATGACAATAAGTGATGCCTTGGTGGATTTTCTCCGCGAGAACGGTCTGGAGCGCTCTGTGCTCGCCGTGCAAGTGGAGGAAGTGTGGCCGCGTGTGATGGGCGAGACCGTGGCGCGTCTGACGCGTAGCGTGGAGGTCAAAGACGGTATGCTCATCGTACACGTCAGTTCCGCAGCACTCAAAGCACAGCTGTTTGAGAACCGGTTCGAACTGGTGCGCAAACTGAACGAAGCCGTCGGCGCGGAGGCCATCCGAGATTGTCGAATTCTGGGATAATTTGTGTTTTATCCGAATAATATAGAGCAGAAGATTGACTTCACGGTGATTCGTGAAGAGTTGCATCGCCGTTGCAGTTCGCCCTTGGGGCGCGAACGGGTCGATGCGATGCAGATGGAGACCGATTATGATACGGTGCTCCATTTGCTTTCTTTGACCGACCAGATGCGTCTGGCGGAGTCGGACCCGATGCTCACGCTTCCCCGCGGCGACATACACGACATGCGCGAAGCGATTGCCCGTATTCGTATAGAAGGTCTGTTCCTGGACGAAGCGGAACTGGACGATCTGCGTAAGAGCCTGTCCTATGCCGTGGAACTGGAGCATTTCTTCGCCGGCTTGGACGAGCAGCGCTATCCGCTGCTCAAAAATCTTTCAGGCGAAGCCGGTCTTTCAGCGGAGCGGTCTTTCAGTGAAACGGTCTTTCAGCGAAGCGGTCTTGCGGCTATCGTCCAAGCGATTGACGCAATCTTGGACCGCTATGGTCGTTTGTCCGACCATGCGTCGCCTGAGTTGGCGCGGATACGCAAAGAGCTGGTGAACCTGCAGGGCAGTGTCGGTCGAACGCTGGCATCGATCTTACGGCAAGCCAAAGCAGACGGTCTGGTGGATGCTGATGCGGCACCGACCTTGCGCGAAGGACGACTGGTGATACCCGTTCCGCCCGGATACAAACGCAAGATAGGCGGTATCGTGCATGACGAGTCGGCAACCGGTAAGACCGTTTATATCGAACCGCAGCAGGTGGTGGATGCCAACAACCATATTCGTGAGTTGGAAGGCGCTGAGCGTCGTGAGCGCGTGCGCATCCTGCAAGCCGTGACGGAGCAGTTACGTCCCAATACAGACGCGATCCTGCACAGCCAGCATCTGTTGGCGGAAGTGGATTTTCTGCGTGCGAAAGTATCGCTAGCACAGACGCTGCACGCCATTCGCCCCGAATTGGTCAACGAACCGATGTTGGAATGGAGTGACGCGAGTCATCCGGTGTTGCTGCTGCACTATATCCCGCAAGGCAAACGAGTGGTGCCGCTGTCCATTCGGCTCAATCGGCAAACGAACCATGTGCTCGTCATCTCCGGTCCGAACGCGGGCGGTAAGTCGGTGTGTCTCAAGACCGTGGCACTGCTGCAGTACATGCTCCAATGCGGTCTGTTGGTGCCCGTGGCGGAGCAGAGCAGGGCAGGGTTGTTCGAGCAACTGATGATTGACATCGGCGACGAGCAGTCCATCCAAGACGAGTTGTCCACGTATTCGAGTCATCTGCGGAATATGAAGCATTTCTTGCGTCAGGCAGACGACAAGACACTGATACTGATTGACGAGATGGGCACCGGCACGGAACCGCTGTTGGGCGGTGCAATCGCGGAAGCTATCTTGCGCGAACTGGTGAACCGGCAGGTGTTCGGCATCATCACTACACACTATACCAACCTCAAGCATTTTGCAGAACAGACAGATGGCGTGGTGAACGGTGCGATGCTCTATGACCGCGGGGCGATGCAACCGCTGTTCCAGTTGTCGATCGGTCAGGCGGGAAGCAGTTTTGCTATCGAGATAGCCCGTCAGACCGGTTTGGGCGAATCGATCATCCAATACGCTACCGATCTGGTAGGCGAAGAACATATTGACTACGACAAGCACCTGCAGGACATCGCGCGCGACAAACGCTACTGGGAGAACAAACGTCAGGCGATTCGGCAGAAAGAGAAAGCGCTGGAAGAACGTATCGCGCAGTACGACGAGCAGATGAGCGGCATCAAAGCGAAGAAGAAAGAGATGCTCGAACAGGCACGGCAAGAAGCCGAAGCCCTGCTGCAGCAGTCCAATGCAACGATTGAACGCACCATCCGCGAGATCAAAGAAGCCAAAGCAGATAAGGACCGCACGCGCAAGGCACGCGCGAAAGTGGAGAGTTTGAAACAGAAGGTAGAGGAGATGGGAGTACAGAAGACAGACCGTTCCACTGACAGAGCACAGACCGATTCACCTAAGATTCCCAAGGTGATGCATGATTTCCGCGACTTGAGAGCGCTGGCGAAGAACGTACCTGCCGCCACTCCGAATACGCAAAAGTCACATACCAGCGCTGTGGTACACAACCGAACGGTGCACTTTGAGCGTACACTGGATCTGCGCGGCTATCGTGCCGACGAGGCCTTGGAGAAACTGATTGCATACATGGACGATGCGCTGATGGTCGGAGCCGGAGAAGTGACGATCCTGCACGGCACCGGAACCGGTGCACTCAAGCAGTTGACGCGCGATTATCTGAGCAATCTCAATCATCAGCGCCGCAAACGCGGACAAGTGGCTCTTGACTTCGGTGACGGCGATGTGAACCATGGCGGAGCAGGGCTGACCATTGTTTATTTATGATGTACAAAGTGCGCCAAGTGGGCTGTACAATATACAAAGGATATGCGTAGATATTTTATAATAGGTGTGTTACTGCTGGCGGCGGTTAGTATGGCGCTGGCGGGTAATCCGGGATTCGGAGAACGCAGGTACTCCATTAGCACAATGGCGGAGTACAGTTACAACAAAACATGGGGACATCATGGCAACCTGGATGTACAGGCGTTGATGCCGATCAATCCGCATTTTGAGATGGAAGCCAAGCTGCAGTTCTCTACCGCGAATGTCTATACGGGAGCGCTGCAGCTGCGTCCTAAGTTCGAATTGCCGGTAGGTGAGATGTTCATCGAAACGGACCTGATGTACCGCGCAATCGCCCGCAGTCGCATGCACGACATGACAGCGGCATTAGGTGTGGGTTACCGCATGGACTACGTGTCTGTGACGCTCGGTGTGTTCTGCCGCGTCATGGATGATTTTGACCGCAGTTGGTACTCCACACAGACCTACGTGGTTGAGCCGTTCAACCTGCTGTACCGCGTAGAGGTGTTCTGTCGTCCGCAGATGAACCCATGGAACTTGTCCTTCCAGATCAGCAATGTGGATGATTATCAGATGGAACGCATGTGGCAACCGCTGTTCAGCATCGGTGCGTACTACGATGTGACGGAGCACTGGCGACTCAATTTCACGGCGCAATGCAAACCGACCGGTATGTTCCATCTCGACGCTACGTTCTATGGCGCGACGCTGAAAGCAGGGTTTGCGTATCGATTTTAATTAAAAATTTAAAATTAAGAATGATGAAACGCTCCTATATTTTTATACTTGCAGCTTTGTTCCTTCTGCCGTCGTGCAGCGAGGATTTTACGCTGGACATCGCCGGTATGTTCTCTCCGAACGGGGAAACGGTGAACACACGCTTTGAGCAGTCAATGGCGTATAACGACAGTGTAGGTGAGACGCATCTGAACATGGGTGCGGACGAGTATGTGGTCTATGTGTGCTCGGACAGCCATGTCACGCGCAACTCGCATAAGAACCTGGATGCTTTTGTGGCGGCGTACAATGCCGAGACTGCTCCGAAGACGGCGGTTCATCTTGGTGATATCATTGATGCGCAGAACAATTTCGCATGCGCCGACAGCGTCATTCGTCTTGCCAACGCACCGTTTTTCATTACCCTGGGCAACCACGATATCTATTTCAAACAGTGGTCTGTGTTCCGCTCTTATTTCCACACGGCAACCTACTGGTTCGACACCTACAACGGTACCAAAAAACTGGACCTGTTCATTTGTCTGGACAGCGCAGAAGGTACCTTGGGCACTGCGCAGACGGATTGGCTACGAAACCTGTTAGCCGCCAAGTCCAAGGAAGGATATCGTCATATTGTGATCTTTACGCACACCCATTTCTGGAAACTGGACGGTTCGCAGTTGGTGACCTCTAACTTCTCGTTGGAAGACACCTACGAACTGGCAGCACTCTTTGCGCAATACGGTGTGGATTATGTGTGGAGCGGACACCAGCACGCGCGTCAATCCGTTTTCTTCAAAGGCGTGGAGTACCTGGTGCTGGACGCTACCAAAGATAAAGAAAAAGGGCAGTCGTATATGACCGCCCGAATGAGTGATGTGGTAAACTATCAGTTTATCAATTACTAACGTCTCTCTCGACATCCCTTAAACGCATTCTTGCCTACTTCTATACTCGGGTCAACGATGGGAGTAGGCAAGTTTTTGCAGTCTAAGAACGCATCGGCTCCGATGTAACTCAAAGAATCGTTCCATACCACTTCGCGTAAGCTGCGGCACTGGCAGAAAGCACCGTCATCGATGCGCTTGAGCGAGTCGTTGAGGATCACTTTCTGTAGGCTGATACATTGTGCAAACGCCCCGCGCTCCAGTCGTTTCAAAGACAGCGGCAGTTTGATTTCTTCCAACATCTTACACTCCATGAACGCACCTTCTTCGATATAGTGAATATGGTCTACTAGGGCGATGCTGTTCAGTTGCTGGCAGTTACGGAATGCGTGTACGCCGATGCGGAATGTACTCTTAGGGATATTGATTCGCTCCAGTGCGATACAGCCGTCCAACGCTTCGTCTCCAATGGCGTAGATACCGTCCGGCAAATCAACCCGATAGAGACGGGTGCAACTCTGGAACACCTGTTTGGGCAGCGCACTGATACCTGCCGGAATAACGACTTTGCGCAATGTCGCACAGCCGGCAAAAGCCTGTTCGCCCAAGAAGATGAGGGTAGGGGGAAGTGTGATCTCTTCCAATGCGGAGCAACCGGCAAACACACCGGACTCGATACGGCGCAAGTGAGCGGGTAAAGTGATGTGCTTGATGTTGCGGCACATGCAGAACGTGGCTTGCTCCAGTACTTCCAGTTTGTCGCTCAGCACTTGTTCGGTCAAGTTGGTGCAACCGTAGAAAGCACCCATGCCCAAGCGCTCCAGATCGGTCGGCAGCGTCGCTTTCTTCAGTGCGCCGCAGTTATAGAACGCGAAGTTACCCACTTCTTTCACTGTCGCAGGAATGATCACTTCCGACAGGTTCTCACAGCCGTAGAATGCAGCGGTCGGGATAGCGGTGACGGTCTCGGGTATCTCCACTGATTTGAGATCCTTACGGTTAGCAAACGCACGCTCGGCAATCAGACGAATCGGTATCTTGTTCTTGAATACATATTTGGCGGGCAGGTCCTTGTTGGTGGCGATGAGGCAGTCGTCCAGAATGAACGCTCCTTTCTTCCATTTGTTCTCATTGAGATACAATCCGCTACCTGTGAACGCCTCTTCTCCGATGGAGGTGACTGTGGTCGGAATCGTCACTTTCTGCAGGTTCTTGCAGTCGCGGAAGGTCTCATGGTCAATGCGTGTGATGCATGCCGGCAGATCGACCCGCTGAATGGTCTTGTTACCTTGGAACGCACCGGCTGCAATCAGGCGAGTACCTTCAGGCACTTCGAAACGCGGTTTGATGGTCTTGTCGGTCGCAATGAGGATACTGTCAATCCATAGACAGCCGTCTTTCCAGTTGGCTTTGTTGGTCATGATGCCGGTGCCGTCAAACGCAGAGCGATAGACCCGCTTCAAGGTCTTGGGCAACACGATAGCCGTCAGGTTCTTACAGCCCTTGAAGGCTTTGTCGCCGATAGCTACCACCGTAAAACTGTTCTGACCCACCACGATCTGCTCGGGGAGGAAGATCTCTCCGGACGCTTTGGGTGTGAGGATGACCTCTGCGGTCAGCGTAATTTCATCAACGGCGTAGTTGATGTCTTGATACTGGGCGTTGAGCGCGAACGCGGTACTAAAGGTGCATGCGGCGGCCAGCAGCGTCATACACCTGCTCGCCCACTTGGATAAACAGTTTGCCATCTTTGATATATTTTTGATTTTTGACAGTTGATTTTGGATTTTCGATAGCTTGCGGCATACGGACTCCGAGTTGGTATAGAATCGCGTTCTCAATCAGTTTGTTTGCGTCTTGCGTGAGATAGACCGTGGAGTATTCGCTCACACCGATCATCACCATTCGTTGCGGCAGGACCGTGCCGTTGCAGTCCGTTCCGGCGGGCAGTTCGGCGATAGCGGTCGCGTTGGCTTGCGAGGCGGGCGAAGCCAAAGCGCTCACAGCCGGTTGAATATTGCTCCACTCGGAGATAGCGGTCACGGCATTGGTGTTGCATTGCGAGAAGAGTTGCAACTCGCCATCGGTGATGTTGAGTCCTTCGAAGAGCGGATGCTCAGGCTGTGCGACCGAGACACTCAGGTCCGCCGTGTTGATTGCCGTTCCCCAACTCCATACGCCTTGCTTGAGCAGCCAGGGTTTGAGTAGCACCATCGGTTTGTTATAGCCCTTGAGCGGCGTGAATCCGGCTGCTGAAGAAGCAGGTTTGCTGCTCATCACGATCACTTCGTAGCCGCTGTAATCCACCGTGTTGTCCAACACTTCGGTCTCCACGATCCACAGCGAGTCGTTCTGTCTCAGGTAACTCAGCAGGGCTTTGTCCTCTTCCGATCCGGGAATGGTGACGAACGCCACGGAGTGGGTGCCTTCGGGCTGCACAGCGGGCACCGTGTCTTCCGGAATCGTGTCCGGTCGGTGCTCCTCGCCCGGGTACTCATAGCAGCCCAGATCCGGTGCGGCTCCGTTATAAGTCAAGTCCACGTTGATGCCGGCATCGATGAGCGCCGAACCGGTCTTGAGACGCATGAACGCTACGTCCGGCAGCGAACCGTCCGCTTGGCGCGGTGCCAGGATCAGGGTCGTGTCCAGCGACTGGAAATCAGATGCCGAAACCGAATAACCGTTGTTCCAGCTGTTATGGTCTATCGTGATGACTGTCTGTGACTTATAGTCGTCTCCGTTCTGTCCGCTCAAGCTGACGCAGTTGCGGATGGCGTTGGAGCCATAAGCGGTCGTGAAGCCGTAGTTGTAGTTGTTTTGGTACGCCGAGCAGTTGTACACCCACATCGTACCGCCGTTGTTGTTCTGGTCAAAGCCGCGGGCGTAATTACCTACCGCCAGACAGTGGTGAATCAGTATCTTGTGGTTCGTGTATCCGCCTCCCATCTTGAATCCGTTGCCGTTTCCCTGACAGGGGAAGCGGTTGAGCGTGATGGTGATGGTGTTGCCGTAGCGGTCGGTCATCTGCGTTCCGACCTTGGAGTCGAACCACGCCTTATCTACACCCAGCGCGCGCGGGTTTTGGCTCATGTCGTAGTACGGCGCGCCGTTGCGGTAACAGATACAGTTCTCGATGATGGTGTTGGAGTTGCTCACACGCTGGAAGAAATCCCATCCGTCGTCGCTGTTGTTCCATGCACGGCAGCCGATATAGTGGTTGCCCGCTCCGGTGAACTGCTTGTCCGCAAACCCGTCGGCGTTACCACCGAAATTGGCTGTATTACCGGACATGGTCTTGTAATCGAAGTTATCGTGGCTGTCCACATTGCGAATGACGTTGTTACCGCCTTCTTTCATCTGGCAACCCGTATCTGCCGATCCGTAGATATCCAGGTTCTCAAAGAGGCAATAACTGCCGTAGTTGATGATGTTGTTCTTACCTGAATAGCGCAATGTTAAGTTCTTGACATGCAGATAGGTACAGGTATTCTTGATCTGTAATCCGCGATTGCCATAGGCTGTCTGGCGGAAGTCAAGGATGGCATCGTACGAACCTTGTGCATTCATTCCTTCGTATCCGGAGATGACGATGCGTCGGGAAGATGAGCCGTTGAGGTTATTAACATCGGTGGTCATCAGATCGTACTGTCCGCTGAAGAGGTACAGCGTGTCACCGGGCGCTCTCAGTTTGCCCAAACCGGATTTGAATGAGCAAGGATCATTGAACGAGCCTGTACCATTACCGTTCGGCGCGGCGTAATACGTAGCGGCTTGTAAAGTACAAAGTGACAATGTACAAAGGACAATGGAGAAAATAGACTTTTTCATTGTTTTAAGAAATGAAGTTTAAGACGTATGATGGTGTATTCGATAATCATTCTGCCGCGCAGCGAGGCGTTCTTCTGCCGTGCCCGCAGTTGCGCGACCACGCGCTTCTCGTCTTCCGGACGGCGACACGATGTGGTGCTGTTCGGGTTGACGGTGTAATGATAGCCGGTATAGTCGATGATGCGGCTTTGGGCACCGCTCAACCACAGGTCCACCGAGAAAAGCACATCCTCATATATCATCCCTTCCTCGAAGCGGATGTGGCGAATCGCCTCGCGTCGGTATAGGCGCATGCAAGGCGAAGTGAACAGGTACGGATGCAGCGGTGTCTTCTGACAGATGATGGCGGAATCCTGCACCCGCGTATAGCCGCTCTGCACGTAGTCCACACCTTCGATGGCAGCCAAGTGCTTGGCGCACCAATCCGGTGCCAGCGTATCATCCGCATCCACGAAGGCGATGTATTCGCCCTTGGCATAGTTCTGTCCCAGATTGCGTGCAGCCGATTGTCCGGCATGCTGCTGATGGTAGTACTCAACGCGCGTGTCTTGGCGGGCATACTCCTGTGCGATAGCCGCACTCCCATCCGTGCTGCCGTCATCCACCAGCACCACCTGCACATCCCGCTCCGTTTGAGCCAGCACACTGTCCAAACAGCCCTTCAAATACGCTTCGGTATTATATATGGGAATAATAATCGAAATCATAGCAGCGTCTTTTGGATGATTTGTTCCATTTGTTCACACTGTGCTTCGCGCGTGAACTCTTCTCTATGTTGTGTTGCCTGGCGGGTGAAACCGTTCTGTTGCCACTCGTGGTAACGCTCCGTAATAAACTGTTTGATGTGTTCGACGTCGTCTGTCGCGATACCGGCATTCGTATAGGCTATCAGTTCGGCTAATGAGCCCTTGTCGGAAGGAACACAAAGGATGGGCTTGTCGCAACCGAGTGCCTCGTAGAACTTGGTCGTTAACATGCCGTGTGTACGAGTGTCGGTCAGTACCAGCATAATACCGCTGCGCCGGATAGCATCACCTAATCTGTCATGTGGCACAGGATGGCTCTTCGGCGTATGTATATCCATGCGCACATCCGGTGGCAGTTGGCTAATGGCTTGTTTCACTTTCTCTAATGCCGGTTGCTGCCATTCAAACAGACTGCCGATATACGTGACGGTGAACTGCTCGGAGCGAATGTCTTCCGGATAGAACTGCCGATGATCATAGCCGTTGTAGATAATATGTACGTTCGGATTGAACTGTTTGATAAAATTCACATGCCACGGCGAGACCGTCGTAATGGCATTGGCTGCACGTAGTACCTTGTTCCTTCGGCGAATATGAATGGTCCGGTACAATCGCCGGAAAGGCATCAACCAGCGGGACTGATGATGGTATTGATAGCGTGAATCTTCCACTTGTTCATCCAAGTCGCGTATGTCACATATGAGCGGTACCTGATAGTACTCCGCTATCCGTTGGGCAGCTCCTAACGGAAAATCCGAGAAACTGGTGCACATCACCATGTCAAAGCGTCGAGAACGGATATCGGATAACCGAAGGCTCTTTGTGGCGAACGCTCTGTTGTGCCAATTGGTAAGCAGTGTCCATACGGTCTTGACGAACCAGTCGAATGTACTGCCTGAGTACATCGGTACCGTCACAATAGGATAGGAATGAGCGAACGATAACGGTTCCTGTTGCTCCGTCAGCAGGGTCACTACATAGCCTTTGTGCGTGAGGTAATCGCACAGATAGCGCAATCGCGGCAGATACCCGGGTGCTACAGGCGGGTCGGAAACAATCAGAATATGTGCAGACCGTTTGCTCATTTCAACAGGTTGAGAACCTTGGTATATAAGGATTTATGGTAACTGTTCTCGGTCAGATTGTTGTTATGCCACAGCAGACACAGGTCACCGTGGTGCATCTTGACCTTGGCAATCAGCCGCTCGCAGAGGAAATACGCCTCATCTTCCGTGAGGTTCATATAGTTCTCATTGCTCAGCGTGGTGTCCATGACAATAAGCGGATGCAGCGTCAGGTTGGTCAGCTTCATCGTCATCGGGTTGATCCACCGGACGGCACGGGTGGTCTGTAAGCGGAAACCTGCTTCGTCCGCAAAACCCATCGTGAAGTCATCGGTGTATCCGGCATTGATGAGTGCTTGCATCTGTCGCATGGACTCCCGCAGATAGTGCGCGCGATACATCTTGCTGTATTTGATTTTGGGTATGTAGCCGTAGTAACTGCCGTGTACGCCCAAGAAAGCACCGCTGTTACGCAGCAGTTTCTTCAACCGTTTGTAATCGCGTCCTTGCAAACGGTACTGCGGATAATCATAGCCGCGACCCTTTGTGTGCTTGACGAAATAAATGGTCTCTGCTCCGGACACGCTGGCATCTTGGTCTATCAACCACGGGAAGGTGTACAACGGGTCGTTATGGATATCGCGCAATGACGCCCATACTTGCTGGGTCTCACCTCGCTTGATACCTCCTATTGCTCCGCGCACAGAGCGGTATTGGGCTATCGTATCAATATCGTGTGTCAGGTAGATGTGCTCGAACCCGGGGGAGGGGAGCGGACAGTTCAGCAGTTTGAGCAACAGACGTGCATGTTCGTCCAAGATGGGCATTTGCATGCGGTTACTGTGACCCAAGATAGAGAACCGTGCAATGAAGCGATCGTGCTCGTCACGCTCGGTATTGAAGGTCTCTTCCGCACGGGAGATAAAGAAAAACGTGTTGTACACGATATCCGTGCGGATGATAGCCTTCCCTTTGGCGGGCTGTTCTACAACCACATTACCCATGTCCGGCAGCACAATACTGTTTCCCAATTTGCCGTTGGGCACAATAATCACATCATGGTCTTCTAATGCTTTTTCGTCAGCAGTATAAGCCACGCGCGCTGCAGCCTCTTCGTCTCCGTAACATAACCAAGTGAGGATGTACTGGATGATGTCTTCTAATTTTCGCTTAGTAGTTCCCATTCGTACAGTTTTTGTTCTATTTGATGTTTGATACTTTCGTATTTTTGAAACCGTTCTTGTGTCTGATTTTCAGGAAGTGCCAACTCTTCTTCCATCTGTTTCTGCTGTGCTTCCAGCTGGGCAATGGCCTCTTCTGTCTCCGCTATCGCACGCTCTTTCTTACGTTTTTCCGCTGCTGCGGCTTTCTGGGCTGCGTAGTCGAGTTTGGCGGAACTGATGTCTGACGGCTGACTGCTGACAGCCGATGGTTTAGACTTTTCCAACTCCTGCAAATTGTCTATCTTTTTTGTCCGCAGGAAATCGTATATACCGCCTAAATGCTCTTTGACATGACCTCCGCCGAACTCATATACTTTTGTAACCAAACCGTTCAGGAAATCGCGGTCGTGGCTCACACAAATGAGGGTGCCGTTGAAATCCTGCAGTGCCGCCTTGAGTACATCTTTGGATTGCATATCCAGGTGGTTGGTCGGCTCATCCAGTATCAGCAGATTGCACGGCTCTAACAGCAGTCGTATCATCGCCAGACGACTTCGTTCACCTCCGCTCAGCACTTTCACTTTCTTGTCGCTTGCCTCGCCTCCGAACATGAATGCGCCCAGGATATCGCGAATCTTGGTGCGTATATCACCCACCGCTACATAATCAATCGTCTCAAATACCGTCAGGTTTTCATCTAATAATGCCGCTTGATTCTGTGCAAAATAGCCTATCTTTACATTATGCCCGATTTTGAGCGTACCCAGATAATCCAACTGTCCCATGATACACTTGACGAGGGTAGATTTACCTTCACCGTTCTTGCCGACGAATGCCACTTTCTCGCCTCGGCGGATGGTAAACGTCACGTCATGGAACACATTGTGTTCGCCAAAATCCTTACGCAACTCCTCTACTATCAGCGGAAAATCACCGCTTCTCGGGGCAGGTGGGAATCGCAGATTGAGCCGGCTGCTATCCTCCAAATCAACTTCCAGACGTTCCAGTTTCTCTAATTGTTTGATACGGCTTTGCACTTGCACCGCCTTGGTTGCTTTATAGCGGAATCGCTCAATGAACTCTTCCGTGTCGGCAATCATCTTCTGCTGGTTCTGATACGCCCGCACTTGTTGTTCGTGACGCTCTTTGCGCAACTCGACAAACCGGCTGTAGTTGACATTGTAATCATATATGCGACCTAAGATGATCTCAATCGTGCGGTTGCACACATTGTCAATGAACGCGCGGTCGTGGCTCACCATCAGCAACGCACTGGCACTGGTTTTCAAGAAATCTTCCAACCACTGAATGGATTCGATATCCAAATGGTTGGTCGGCTCATCCAACAGCAGTAGATCAGGGTGACGCAGCAGGATCTTTGCCAACTCGATACGCATTCGCCAGCCGCCGGAGAACTCCGAGCAAGGACGTTCAAAATCTTTGCGCTCAAAGCCCAGACCGATGATCGTCCTGTCCATCTCCGCAATGAACCGCGCTTCATCCGGTTGGTTTTGTACATCGTCCTTTGTTCCTTCGTATAGGACCGTCATGACCTCTTCCCGCAGCGTTCGGTCGTCTTGAAACAGCATCACCTGCGGCAGATAGCCGATGGTCATGTCCGCTTCGCGCGCTATCCGTCCGCCGGTAGGCTGGTATTCACCGGCAATCAACCGCAGCAGTGTTGTCTTGCCCGCACCGTTTTTGCCGACCAAAGCAATGCGTTCCTTACGGTTGATAAGAAACGTAATGTCGTCCAACACGGGGCGGGACGAGAACTCCATGCTGATGTGGTCAATCGTTAACATCCCCTGTGCTTATTTTCTTGTTAATCACACGCCATAGAATCAGCGTCATCACCGTTGCCAGTGCAAAATCGGCGAAGAGTAAAAGCCACATGTTCCAGTTACGTCCCAGGATAGCCAAGCCGATAAAAACCACGCTTACGCTGAGCAGCACACAGGTCGTCTGGATATGATTCAATCCCGTGCGTAACAACAGATGGTGTATATGGTTCTTGTCCGGTTTGAACGGGCTGCAGTGGTGTTTGATTCGAGTCAAACTGACGCGAATGGTGTCGAAGATGGGCACGGTCAGCACGCAGATAGCCACTGCCGGTGCGGCACTCATATGGTAAATCTCGGGCACGACATGGTGTGCGTTCTGCTCGCAGAATCGGAACACGAACGCCGTTAGCAGATAGCCTAACAACAGACTGCCGCTATCTCCCATGAAAATCTTTTCGCGGTTTCCGAACACATTGAAAATAAAGAACACAGCCAGCGCGCCGATCATGCAGATGGCTAAGATAGACCAACTGGTTGACCCTACGAGGTGAAAATAGATGGCGAAGAAAAGGCAGTAGAGGATGCCTAAACCGCTGGCAAGACCGTCGATGCCGTCGATGAGGTTGATGGCATTGATGATGGCGACAAGTATGAACAGCGAGATCAGATAACTGGGTATGACACCGATCCCTTCGATACCGAACAGACCGTGCAGATGGGTGATACGCAGATCGCTGAATCCGATCAACGCCACACCTGCCAAGGTCTCGCCTAACAACTTAGATAGCGGGTTTAGTACCAACACGTCATCGATGAATCCGACAGCCATGATAGCTGCGATGCCGATCATAAAAAACTGGTTATGTGCGACTTGGCTGTAGTCAAAAAGCAAGTATGACAGCATCACGCTGAAGTAGATGTCCAGTCCGCCGATATTAGGCACCTCACCTGTGTGGCTCATTCGTTTGTTCGGTCTCACCACAAAACCTTTCGCCTTCGCGATACGAATAACGACAGGCATTCCCATCCATCCCAGCGCAAAACTGACCAGGCCGATTAAATAACTATGTTCGATAAAAAATGTATGCATTATTGCGGGTCTAATTGTTCGTAAATGGAGTTGTTGCTGATATATTCAGGCACTAATTGTTTCATCATTTTAACGGTTGTGAACGGCTTGCCCTGTCTGCTAGTGGCTATCAACTGGTCCACTTTGCCGCTTATCTGGTCGAAATCGAACTCCCGTACACGCGCTACCATGATTTTCTCATTCGTAGTCGGCATAGTAGTCTCTTTCTGATTCAGCAGTTCTTCGTACAGTTTCTCGCCGGGGCGCAAACCGGTGAACACAATAGGAATGTCTTTCTCCGGAATATAGCCGGCAAGGCGAATCATATTACGTGCCAAATCCAGTATCTTCACCGGCTTGCCCATGTCGAAGACAAAAATCTCGCCGCCTTTGCCCAACGTGCTGGCTTCCATGACCAGACAACATGCTTCCGGAATGGTCATGAAATAGCGGATGATATCCGGATGAGTCACCGTCACCGGACCACCGGCAGCAATCTGCTTGCGGAAATAGGGGATGACCGAACCGTTACTGCCTAACACATTACCGAATCGGGTGGTGATGAACTTCGTGCACTCATCGTCTTGAGCATTCAGTTTACGGAACAGCGATTGAACGTATATCTCTGCGATACGTTTGCTGGCACCCATAATATTGGTCGGATTAACCGCTTTGTCCGTGGATATCATTACAAACCGTTTCACCTTGTATTGTACCGCCATGTCCGCCATGTTCTTCGTTCCCAACACATTCGCCTGAATCGCTTCGTTTGGATAACTCTCCATGAGCGGCACATGTTTGTATGCGGCTGCATGATAAACCACATCCGGACGCATTTCGTTGAAAATCTGCTCTATACGGGATCGGTTACGTACGTCTGCTATCACCGGAATCAAACGCGACTCGGGGAACTGGTTCTGCAATTCCAATATCAAGTCGTGAAGCGGGGACTCGGCTATATCTACCAATATAGTAGCTTGCGGTTGGTAACACTGAATCTGACGAACCAACTCACTGCCTATACTGCCGGCTGCTCCGCTGACCAGTACCACTTGCCCGTGCAGAATTTGACGCACGTTGTCGGTGTCGATATCTATTTTCGGCCGCTCTAACAAATCCTCGATACGAACAGAATCGATACGTCCGATGCGCTGAGCATCTATATCCTCGGTGTTGTCAAACTGCGTGAAATACGGAGTGGTCAGCACGCGGATATTGTGGTCAATAAAAATCTGCAGATCCTTGGCAGGATTGATCTCGCGCATCTTAATCGGTGAAACAATCACATGGTGAATATTGTGTGCATCCATCCATTGGAACAAGTCTTCATTGAGTGTGCGTACGCGCAAACCCGCCAAATCGTAGTCGTGCCGTTCGGTTTTATTGGCAATAAATCCCATCGGACGGTACGGTGTATTACCTGCAGAACGGAGCATCTTGGCAATAGCCAAACCTGCTGTCTGTGTGCCGTAAATCATCACTCGGGGATTCCCTTGATTCTGTTCCATGGTTTCACTCAGTGTCTTCACCCCTACGCGCAAGGCAAACAGGAGCACAAATGCTGTCGGTACATACATCGCCAGCACGGTGTTCATCATCGGGTGGTACCCCGCCGTTTCGTCCATGATCAGGTTGACTGCAACCAGTGCCAAGCCGACCGTTACGTTGGACAGCAGCACCTTGGATGCGTCAATGAACGTCGAGTAGCGCAATATACCCGAATAGGTATGGAAAGCCCAGAAAGTAATCAACTGAACGCCCATTACAATTAAAAACTGCGCACCGATAGAGACTGGTTGCTGGTTCAAATCGACATAATGGAAAAAACCGCTGCCTATCCACAAACTCGTCCAGAAAGCGATACTGCACAGCAGCAGATCCGTTAGCAGCACACCCCAACGAGGCATATAACTCATTTGAGGTATATGCGAAAAAATGTCGGAGTGTCGAAGGTCTTTTATCTTATTCATTTTCATGCACTTTAATAATTTGAGCAAGATACTTGCCCGTGTAACTCTCTTTACATTGTGCTATCTCTTCCGGTGTGCCGGCACAGACGATATTACCGCCTTCTTTGCCGCCTTCCGGTCCTAAATCAATCACATGGTCTGCCGCCAGAATAACAGCCGGATTATGCTCAATGATAATCACCGTGTGTCCTTTGCTGATGAGCCGGTTCAAGGCTTTGAGCAACACTTCGATATCGCGATGATGCAGACCCGTCGTGGGCTCATCAAACACGAAAATGGTCGGATGGCTCTCTTCTTGTGCGATGAACGAAGCCAACTTGACGCGCTGGCTCTCTCCGCCGGACAGCGTGCTGCTGCTTTGACCTAACTGGATATAACCGATACCTACGTCTTGCAGCGGTTTGAGACGTTTCACAATCTTGGCACAGGCCGGGTCTTCGGAGAAGAACTCCACGGCCTGGTTTACCGTCATGCACAGCACGTCGTAAATCGACTTGCCGCGGTAGTGAACATCCAGTATATCTTGCTTGAACCGTCTGCCGTGACACTGTTCGCACTCCAACACCAGATCTGCCATGAACTGCATCTCTATCGTGATAGTACCTTCGCCTTGACACGTCTCGCAGCGTCCGCCCGGGGTGTTGAAACTGAAGTGTGCCGGTGTCAGACCCAACTGTTTGCTCAGCGGCTGCTCGGCGTATAACCGGCGTATCTCGTCGTATGCTTTCAGATACGTCACCGGGTTACTGCGGCTGCTCCGGCTCAACGGGTTCTGATCTACATACTCGATATCTTTCATCAGGTGTGTACTGCCGTGAATATGTCCGAAATCACCCGTGTGCTCGGCAAACGTGCCGCCGTAGTGTTTCTTCAGGGCAGGGTAGAGCACCTTGCTTACCAGACTCGATTTGCCGCTGCCGCTCACTCCGGTTACCACGGTCATTACATGCAGAGGAAAACGCACCGTCAGGTTCTTCAGGTTGTTCTCGCACGCCCCTTCTATCTCAATATAATTGTTCCAGTGGCGGCGTTGAGTCGGAATATCAAATCGTATCAGTTCCGGACGCGGCTTGCCTTCATACACTACTTCACCGCCTAAACGACCTGCTTGCGGACCGATCTCGATGATATGATCTGCAGCGGCAATAATATCCTCGTCATGCTCCACCACCACAATCGTATTACCTAAATCGCGCAACTCGCGCAGCACATGAATCAGCCGTTCCGTATCGCGAGGATGCAATCCAATGGACGGTTCATCCAATACATATAAACTGCCTACCAGACTGCTTCCCAACGATTTAGCCAGATTGATTCGTTGGCTCTCACCGCCGGAAAGCGTGTTGCTCTGCCGGTTCAGTGTCAGGTAACTCAATCCCACATCCTGCATGAACTGCAGCCTACTGTTAATCTCCACTAACAGCATCTCTGCCGTTTGGCGCTCAATCTCGCTCAACTCGATATGCGTAAACCACTCTTGCAATTCCGAGATTGGCATCGTGCACAACTGCTGAATACTCTTGCCGTTCACCAGCACGTATTCCGCTTCTTGCCGTAGATGCAATCCGTGGCATTGTGGACACGTCGTCTTGCCTTTGTACCGTGCTAACATCACCCGGTACTGAATCTTGTTGTACTGCTGTTCCTCCAACTCGTGGAAGAACGCATTCAGTCCCTTGAACCACTTGTTTCCCGTCCAAATCAGATGTTTCTGCTCGGGCGTGAGGGCATAGAAAGGCGTGTGAATAGGAAAATCGAACTTCGCTGCGTTGTATATCAGTTCATCGTTCCATTTCTGCATCTGCGGACTCTGCCAACACGCTATCGCCTGTTCGTAAATCGATTTGGACTTGTCCGGCACCACCAGATCGGCGTCTATACCCATGACCGCACCTACGCCCTTACATTCGGGACAAGCGCCCAAGGGATTGTTGAAATCGAACAGGTGTTCGCTCGGTTCAATGAACTGGATACCGTCTGCCTCAAACCGCTCGGAGAATAGTTTGGTCCGCGGTACATTGTTTATCTGTACCTGTATCTGGCACACGCCCTTTCCTTCGAAGAACGCGGTCTGTACACTGTCGGCGAAGCGGTTGCTCGTCGCCTGCTCATGGTCCACTACAATACGATCCACCAACAGATATGCCTCATGCCCTTCTGCTTTCTGCCAGGTCGTGTCATCCAGCCGCACCGCATCACCGTCAATCATCAAGCGGCTGAACCCCTGACTCTGCCATAACGCCAACTGCTCTTGCAGCGTGCGGTTCCCCGGCAGAATGATTGGACTCAGCAGGTACAATCGCGTGCCTTTGGGCTGTTGTTCCATGTACTCTACCACATCGCGGATTGTGTTTTTCTTCACTTCCTCTCGGCTCACGGGCGAATACGTATGGCCTACGCGCGCGTACAATAATTTCAAATAATCGTAAATCTCCGTCACCGTACCAACGGTTGAACGGGGATTACGACTACTCACTTTCTGTTGAATGGCAATAGCCGGTGGAATACCTTCTATCTTCTCTACTTCCGGCTTTTGCATTCTGCCCATGAACTGCCGGGCATAAGCACTCAAACTCTCCACATAGCGGCGCTGACCTTCTGCATACAGCGTGTCGAACGCCAGCGAACTCTTGCCGCTGCCGCTCACACCTGTTACAACCACCAACTTATTGCGCGGTATCGCTACCGACACATGTTTCAAGTTGTGGGTGTCCGCCCCTACTATCTGAATATAATCCTCCAACAACGGAAGCCTAAATTCTTAATTTTTAATTTTTAATTTGTCAACGCACCGCGTTGTACGCCTCTTCCCGCAACTGCTTGAATGCTGCACTGGTCGTGTCGCGTTGTGCGGCACTCAGTTTCGGAACACGTATAGCTGTGCCTACAGTAATATTACTCGGATTGCTGATATGATCTCTGTTGGCATCATACAGATACGGCCAATAGATCTTGTCACCATAATATTTCTTGGCAATCCACGCCAGACGGCTGCCATATGCAATATATTCGGTGGTAATCCATTCACTGTATTCTGCAGACTTATAGGATGGTATAGAACTTCTAACTGCTTTTACGGCTGCTGCCGGCTTAACAACCGGTTCTGTTACAACTTCTTCCGGTGTAACTGCTTCTGCTGTAATCTCTTCCGGCATAACCTCTTCAATTTCAACGTCTTCGATGGCAACTTCCTCGATGACTTCTTCCTCGCCGCTCGGTAATCCGATCGGTCCCAAATCGTCGATTCCGAAATAACCGGTGACTTCTTGGACAAGGTTCATTACCCATAATTTGATGTCATCGTATGCATCTTCGCAGGTTGAGACAAGCCTTTCTTTGGTTGAACTCAAAACGCTCATGTCCGGCATTTCGATGTTGCTGAATAAATTATCGAAATCAAACATCGATGGTTCTTCAGCGTTAACCTCTGTTTCTTCTGCGGCAGATGCTATTTCTTCGCTATTGGTTTCTACAACGACCTCTGTCTGTACCGGATCATTGTTAATCATACTTTCAAGCCAGCTACTCAACTGGTGACGCATGAAAAAGAATGCACCCAACAGCAGGAACAACAGAATGACTACACATATTATCACGTCGCGCAGGAAATGATATTCCTTTTTCGGTTTCTCTGGAGCCGGCTCGGGATTAGACGGCTCAATCACCGGTTCCGGCATCGGAGTAGGTATCGGTGGAATAACAATAGGTTCCGCTTCGACTACCGGCTCTACTATCGGTTCAACAACCGGTTCCACTACAGGTGCAACTATCGGTTCCGGCTCTGCTACAACTTCCGCTTCAACCACCGGTTCTGCTTTCTTGGCTTTAGCTTTAGCTTTTCCACTCGCCTTTTTCTCGCCGGCCTTTTTCTCGCTAACCTTCTTTCCTTTGCCTTTCGCTCTTTCCGGTGCTTGACCTAATTCTCCCAATATATCCACAATCTCCTCGGCTTGTGTGCCCAGTTTCTGTAACGGGTCAATTTCTGACGCAGGTCTGAC